>NZ_JAALDT010000086.1:0-2474 GCF_014144995.1 Dietzia sp. DQ11-71
GGTCGGTGCGCTCGACTCGAGCGCCGGGTCGGTGGGCACCGGGCGGGCCGGTGCCGTTCGATCAGACCGTAGCGGCGCGGCGGGGCGGCCATGCCGCTCCGGGCGCGCGGAGGTGCGACGCCTGTGGAGACGGCCGGGGGTGTGGATAACCGCGCGGGGAGAACCGGCGGGCGGTGCCCCGGCAGGTGACGACGACGGTGCCGGTTACGACGACGACGAGGTCGACGACCCCGAGGAGGAGCCCGAGCCGGTGGATGCGCCGGAGCCGGAGCCCGAGCCGGATCCCGAGGAACCGGACGTCGAGGAGCTGCTGTCCGACGAGCCGGAGCCCGAGGAACCGCTGCCGGACGAACTGCCGCCCGATCCCTTGCCGGCCGAGCCGCTGTCGCCGGAGGCCCGGCTGTCGGTGCGGTAGAAGCCGGAGCCCTTGAAGACGACGCCGACCGTGTTGAAGAGCTTGCGTAGCGTGCCGTCGCACCGGGGGCAGACCGTCAGCGAGTCCTCGTCGAAGGACTGCTGGATGTCGAAGGCGACGTCGCAGTCGCGGCACCGGTAGGAGTAGGTGGGCATCGGGCCTCCCGAGGAGTATCGGATAACGCCTTGGCACTCTACTCCGGCGAGTGCCAAGTTCCGAAGTCGAGAACCGCCTCCGGGGTGATGACGCCGTCGACCGGCCGGTCGTGTGGCTCGGCGGGGACGTGGTCGACGACGTTCTCGGAGTCCAGCAGCGCGAGCATCCTCGTGCGCGGGCCGGTCAACGCGAGGGACCGGTCGTAGTAGCCACCGCCCCGGCCGAGCCGGTTCCCGGACCGGTCCACGGCGACGGCGGGGACGAGGACGAGATCGGCACCCGAGATGAACTCCGGCCCGGCGGGCGGGGCCGACGGGACGGGGATGCCGAACCGTCCCGGGACCAGGTCCGCCGGCCCCGCGTACGCCGCCCACTGCAACGGGCCGACCACCGGCGAAACCGGCAGGAACACCCGCGCACCGCACCGGGTGAGTTCCTCGGCCTGACCCCGTCCGCCGGCCTCGTCGTCGTCGGGGACGTACGCGCAGACCACCATCCCGGCGGTGACGACGCCCCCCAGGCGCCCGAGGATCCTCCGGTCGCGTTCGGCGCGCACCGGCGCCGGCACCGCGGCCCGGCGATCGAGGGCCTCGCGGCGCAACCGCGTCTTGGCGACCGAGAGGGCGACGGTCTCGTCGGTACGATCGGGCCGGTCGGACTGCATGACCCCAGTCTGCCGCGCGTGGCGCCACCCCGAGGGGGCGGGTGCGAGGTCTAAGGTGGTCGCCATGACGTCCAGTACCTCTGTCGACCCGCAGTTCCGGACCGCCGTCGTGCCGGCGGCCGGCCTGGGGACCAGGTTCCTGCCCGCCACCAAGACGGTGCCCAAGGAACTGCTACCGGTCGTGGACACCCCGGGCATCGAGCTCATCGCCGAGGAGGCCACCGAGGCTGGCGCCGGGCGGCTCGCGATCGTCACCTCCGAGCGCAAGGTCGGCGTGATGGCGCACTTCTCCGAGGACCAGGTCCTCGAGGACACGCTGTCCGACCGCGGCAAGGACGTCCTGCTGCACAAGGTCAAGCGCGCCCCCGGGCTCATCGAGGTCGTGGACGTGCGCCAGGACGAGCCGCTGGGGCTCGGTCACGCGGTCGCGCAGGTGGAGTCGGTGCTCGGCGACGAGGAGAAGGCGGTGGCCGTACTGCTGCCGGACGACCTCGTCCTGCCGTTCGGGATCCTCGGCCGGATGTCGGCGGTCCGCGCGGCCCGCGGCGGCAGCGTGCTGTGCGCGTTCGAGGTGGATCCGGAGGACGTGTCGTCCTACGGCGTGTTCCGCGTCGAGGACACCGATGACCCGTCGGTGAAGAAGGTGCTCGGCATGGTCGAGAAGCCCGCCGCCGAGGACGCTCCGTCCAACCTCGCCGCGGCCGGGCGGTACGTGCTCGACCGGGCCATCTTCGACGCGCTGCGCCGGATCGAGCCGGGCGCCGGCGGCGAGCTCCAGCTCACCGACGCGATCGACCTGCTCATCAGCGAGGGACACCCCGTGCACGTGGTGGTCCACGACGGTACGCGGCACGACCTGGGCAACCCGGGCGGCTACATCAAGGCCTGCGTGGACTTCGCGCTGGACAACCCGGCGTACGCGGACGATCTCCGCGAGTGGCTCTCGGACCGGCTGGGTTCCTGACGAGCGCCGTAGGTGAGGCGGGCCCGCTCGGCGGGCGGTGACTGGTACGGGAAGGGGACACTGGGTGCGCTCCGTCGAGGAACAGCTGGCGCTGGTGACGGCGGCCGCGGTCGCCCCGCGCCCGGTCCGTGTGGCGATCTCCGAGGCGCAGGGTCTGTTGTGCGCCGAGGAGGTCGTGGCGGAACGGCCGCTGCCGGCGTTCGACCAGGCCGCCATCGACGGGTACGCGGTGCGCAGCGTCGACGTGCGCGCCGGCGGACCCACCCCCCAGGGCG
>NZ_JAALDT010000087.1:0-3941 GCF_014144995.1 Dietzia sp. DQ11-71
GAGACCCACATCCACGCCGACTACCTGTCCGGCACCCGCGAGCTGGCCGCCGCGACCGGCGCCACCGTCTACCTCTCCGACGAGGGCGGCGACGACTGGCGCTATGGCTTCGAGGGCGAGCGGCTCCGCGACGGCGACACCATCGAGCTCGGCAACGTCCAGCTCAAGGCCGTGCACACCCCCGGCCACACGCCCGAGCACCTCATGTTCCTCGTCACCGACGGCGCGTTCGCCGACGAGCCCGGCTACGCGCTCACCGGCGACTTCGTGTTCTGCGGCGATCTCGGCCGACCGGACCTGCTCGACGAGACCACCGGCGGCAACGCGTCGAACGACGAGGACACCCGCGTCGACAGCGCCAAGCAGCTGTTCGCCAGCCTGCGCGAGCGCTTCCTCACCCTGCCCGACCACGTCCAGGTGTTCCCGGCCCACGGCGCGGGCTCGGCCTGCGGCAAGTCCCTGGGGGCCTTGCCCTCCAGCTCGGTGGGTTACGAGCGGAAGTTCGCGTGGTGGCCCGAGTACGTGGAGAACGACGACGAGGAGGGCTTCATCTCCGAACTCCTCGACGGCCAGCCCGACGCGCCGGCGTACTTCGGGCGGATGAAGCGCGAGAACCGGGACGGCCCCTCCGTGCTCGGCAATCCGTTGACGGAGCTGCACGAGCTGCCTGCCCAGGAGGTGGCCTCCGGCATCGAATCCGGTGACCTCGTCGTCGTCGACCCCCGCCCCGCCGACGACGTCCACGACGGCACCGTCGACCGCGCCATCAACCTCCCCGCCGGCCAGGCGGGCACCTACGCCGGCTGGGCGATCGACCCGGAGTCCGACACCCGCGGCCTGGTCTTCCTCGCCGAAGACGCCGAGGAGGCCGACGAGCTGCGGCGCCGCGTCATCCGGGTGGGGGTCGACACCACGCGCGGGTACGTCACCTCCACCGACGGACTGCCCACGTTCCGCCCGGAGACCGTGGACCCGAAGGACCTGGAGTCCCACGAGCACGCCATGGTGCTCGACGTCCGCGCCACCTCCGAGTACTCCGACGGCCACGTTTCCGACGCCACCCAGCTGCACGGTGGCCAGGTGATGTGGGAGCGCGACGAACTGCCCGACTCGGGAAAGATCGTCACCTACTGCCAGTCCGGCACCCGCAGCTCGGTGGTCGCCAGCTCACTGCGCAGCGTCGGTTACGACGTCACCGAGCTCGAGGGCAGCTACTCCGCCTGGGAGGACGCCGGGATGCCCACGGAGTGACCGGCCGGCCGTGGCGCCGCCAACGGGCGCGGTGCCACGGCCTCGCCCGCGGGCAGGAACCGGCCCGCCGCGAACTCGGAGCCGTAGCCCGGGGCGAACTGACCGTCGGACCACACCACGTGGCCGCCGATGATCGTCGCCGCAACCGCCCGGTCGTTGCGGTTGACCATCCGGCGGATCCCGCCGAACTCGTCCATGGCCTCCTCGTGGTACTCGAGGGACTCGCCGTCGAGCCCGGACGGGTCGACGACCACCACATCCGCTCGCGCGCCCACCTGCAGGCGCCCGGCGTCGAGGCGGTAGAAATCCGCCAGCTCGCCGGTGAGCTTGTACACGGCCTCCTCGGTGGTGAGGAACGGCGCGCCCTTGAGTTGTGCCTGGTGCACGCGCTCGAGCAGGCGGATCCCGAAGTTGTAGAACGCCATGTTCCGCAGGTGCGCGCCGGCATCGGAGAAACCGATCGTCACACCGGGAGTCCGTGCCAGCCGGTTGGCGACCTTCTCCCGCGCGTTGGCGATGGTGGTGGTCCAGCGGAAGTCGGTGCCGTACTCCACCACCAGGTCGAGGTAGGCGTCCGCCGGGTGGAGCTTCCGGGCGCGCGCGACGTCGCCGACGGTCTGGCCGACCAGTGACTCGTCGGGGCAGGCCACGATGAGCGCGTCGTCGAAGTCCCGGTGCCACACGCGTGGGCTGAAGCGCTTCTCGAAGTCGCGGCGGAACCAGCGCCGGTAGCTCTCCTGCTCGAGCAGGTCGGTGCGGGCCATCTCGTCGACGAGGTGCAGTGCCTCGCGGCCGGAGCCGAACTCCTCGAACACCACCAGGTCGATCCCGTCGGCCCACACCTTGAACGTCGTGGGCAGGTGCTGCCACACGAACTTGCCCTTGCCCAGCGTGTTGGCAGCAAAGGCGATGGGCCGGAAGATGCGGTTGACCCACGGCTCGGCCAGCGTGTCGGCGGCGGCCAGCAGGGAGACACGCAGGGGCTTGCGGAACAGCCCGGTGCTCGTGGCGGCGTAGAAGGCCACGTCGACCTTGGTGTTGAGGTTGGGTACGCCCTGCAGGACCCGGTCACGACGACGAAGAAGACGGCTGATCCGCCGGAACTCGCCCCACGAGGCATGCGTGGAGGGCAGCGTCCGTGAGCGGTAGCGGTCACCGTCCATCTTGTCCCACGGATTGGTCATGGTGGACACGCCCAGGAAGCCCTCGTCGAGAGCGGCGTTGATGCGACGGTCGATCTTGCGCAACTCGTCGCGGCTGGGGGACTGCGTGGGGTCGGTCGCCCGGCCCAACCCCATCACCGAGGCGCGGACGTCGGAGTGGCCGAGGAACGACGCGACGTTGGGCCCCAGTGGCAGGTCCTCGACTGTGCGCCGCCAGTCCGCCGGCCCCGACCAGGTCTTCTTCTGCTCGAGCGCCTCGAGCACCGAGTCGCGGGGCAGGGCCTCGACGCGGCTGAACAGGTCGGCGACGTCGACGGTGCCCGAGTACACGCCCGAGATGGAACAGTTGCCCACCAGGACGGTGGTCACCCCGTGGCGGACGGACTCCCCCAGGCCCGGGGAGACGAGAAGTTCGACGTCGTAGTGGGTGTGGGTGTCCACGAACCCGGGTGTCACCCACCGCCCCTCGGCTTCCACGACCTGTGTGCCGGGCGAGACGGGCAGTGGCGCAGGGCTAATCGCGGCCACGACGCCGGCCCGGATCCCGACGTCCGCGCGGACACCGGGGGCGCCGGTGCCGTCGAAGACCGTGCCCCCGCGGATGACGACGTCGAAGTCCGTCCCACCCGGGCTGGCGTTCTCCGCGTTCTCGGCGTTTTCAGCGCGATCGGCGTTCTCGGTGATGCTCACGAGGAACTCCTCTTGATGTGATGTGGAACACAGCTACCCGCAGGTTACTCGGACATTCGTCCACGTCCAGCCCGGGTTGGCACCGGGCTGTGTCGGGGTCGCCGAGTAGCGTGGCCGCCATGACGACCCGCACGGAGCGCCTGGACGGTCTGCCGTTCACCCGCAAGCACCGCAAGTTGCTGCTCGGCTCGGGCGTGGGTTGGGCACTCGACGCCATGGACGTCGGCCTCATCTCCTTCGTCATGGCCGCGCTGGCCGTCCACTGGTCGCTCTCGCCCACCGAGCTGTCCTGGGTCGGGTCCATCGGGTTCGTGGGGATGGCGATCGGCGCCGCCCTCGGCGGACTGCTCGCCGACAAGATCGGTCGACGCCAGGTCTTCGCCGTCACCCTGCTGGTCTACGGCCTCGCCACCGGCGCGGCGGCCCTGTCGACCGGCATCGCCATGCTCATCGTGCTGCGGTTCATCGTCGGCCTCGGCCTGGGCGCCGAGCTGCCGGTGGCGTCCACCCTGGTCAGCGAGTTCGCGCCCCGCCGGATCCGCGGCAGGGTGGTGGTGATCCTCGAGGGGTTCTGGGCCGTCGGCTGGATCATGGCCGCCCTCATCGGCTACTTCGTGGTGCCGGTCGGCGACGACGGGTGGCGGTGGGCCCTGGCCATCGGGATCATCCCGGCCGCGTACGCGCTGGTCGTGCGATTCGGACTGCCCGAATCTGTGCGCTACCTGGAATCGACGGGCCGCGTCGACGAGGCCGAGCGGATCGTCCGCGACTACGAGGCGTCCGCGGGGGTCGAGCCGCCGGCCGCGCCGTCCGGGCCGTCCGCGTCGGCGCCCGCTC
>NZ_JAALDT010000088.1:0-3113 GCF_014144995.1 Dietzia sp. DQ11-71
CCGCCCGACCCGCCCGACCCGCCCGACCCGCCCGACCATTCGCGAAAATCGGCTAGTCCGAATGGGGATCGGCTAGTCGAATTGGAGTCGCCGATCCGGATTCCGGCTGGCGGATTTGGGTGGGGCGCGGGGACGCGGGGGAGATTGTCCACAGGGAGGATTTCTCCACAGGCGGCCTGCATATCGCGGGTTACAGCGGGAGTGCGCGTGTCGGCGTGGGCGAGACTGCCGAACATGGGTGCATCAAAGACAGACGACCACGACAGTCCCTTTCTCTCGACGTTCGCGCAGCTCGCCCGCAGCGGCCTGGACCACGATGAGATCAACAGGCGGATCGGCGCCGGAACGCTACGGCGGGTGCGGTCCGGCGTCTACGCCCACGAGCCGGAGGAGGCGCCCGCCGGGAGCGGGCCCGATTACGTCCGCAGGGAGCGGGAGTTCCTCGAACGAACTCGGGCGGCCGCGCTCGCGGTGGAACCCGGGACGGTGATGTCGCACGGTTCCGCCCTCGCGCTCTACGGGCTGCCGCTCCACGGGATCTCCTTGGACCGGCCCACCGCCACCCGGCCACGCGAGGGCGGCGGAACGCGGCGCAGTTCGGCGCTCGTGTGCTTCACCCTGCCCGTGGAGGGGGCGACCAGACTCGTCGACGGCATCCAGTTGACCTCTCCCGCCAGGACGATCATCGACGTCGCACGGACGGTGAGCCTGGAGAGCGGCGTGGCTGCTGCCGACCAGGCCATCCGCCGAGGCATGTTGTCGCGCCCAGAACTCCAGGACGAGGCGGGTCTGGCGAAGGGGCGCACGGGTGTCGGGCGCGCGCGGGCGCTGCCGGAGCTGACATGCGGGTTGGCGGAATCGGTTCTGGAATCGTTGATACGGCTGATCCTGGTGTTCGCGGGTCTCCCGCAGCCAGAGATGCAGGTGTGGCTGTCGGGCCGGAGCGGCAAGCGGTTCCGCGTGGACTTCTACTGGCGAGAATGGAGGCTCATCGGCGAGGCGGACGGCTTCGGCAAATACGGGAACAGCCCGCAGGAGATACGGGAAGCACTGAGCCGTGAACGCCAGAGGCAGCGCGATCTGGAGGATGCCGGCTACGTGGTGATTCGCTTGGTATGGGATGACCTGCGGCGTCCGGACGTGATCGTCCGGCGGGTGAAGGACGCGATGCGTCGGCAGGAGCAACTCGGATTTGGCCGCGCGGCGTGAGAGCGTCGCCCGCCGGTAACCAAGAATCCGCTACTCGGAATAGGGATCGGCTGGTCGGATTGGACTAGCGGATCCCTATTCTGGGTAGCGGATTTCGGGGCGGGGGCTGGGGCTGGGTCTGCAGCCGGGGCCGGGGCTGGGGCGTCAGCGGGCGCGGCGGGCCAGACGCTCGGTGTCCGAGATGATGACGCTCTTGCCCTCGAGACGCAGCCAGCCGCGGTGCGCGAACTCGGCGAGAGCCTTGTTCACCGTCTCGCGGGAGGCGCCGACGAGCTGCGCGATCTCCTCCTGCGTGAGGTCGTGCGTCACGCGGATGTTGCCGCCCTCCTGCGTGCCGAAGCGCTGCGCCAGCTGCAGCAGGGCCTTGGCCACGCGACCGGGAACGTCGGTGAAGATGAGGTCCGCGAGGTTGTTGTTGGTGCGGCGCAGGCGGCGGGCCAGCACGCGCAGCAGCTGGTCGGAGATCTCCGGCCGCTCGGCGATCCAGCGCTTGAGAGCCGAACGGTCCATGGCCTGCACGGACACGTCGGTGACGCACACGGCCGACGAGGTACGCGGGCCGGGGTCGAAGATGGAGAGTTCGCCGAACATGTCGGACGGACCGAGGATCGACAGCAGGTTCTCGCGACCGTCGGGCGCCTTGCGGGAGAGCTTCACCTTGCCGGAGGTGACGATGTACAGGCTGTCGCCCTGTTCGCCCTCGCGGATGATCACGTCACCCTTCGAGTACTCCTCGCTGGTCAGGTCGTCACGCAGGGCGGAGACGGCTGCCGGCTCCACGCCCTGGAAGATTCCGGCTCTGGTGAGGACGTCGTCGGCAGACTGGTCCGTGCGGCGATCAATCGTCACAGTCTGTGACCCTCCGTTCGGGCGCGGACATGCGTGTCCGTGCCATGGCGTGCGTGTGGCGAACACCACTGTAGTCGTAAGCGCGTCGGTGGTGGTGGCGACGCGCGATCAGCGGGATGGTTCAGACGTCGATCTGTTCGGGTTCGTCGAGGATCGCGTTCTCGAAACGGTCCATGAGTAGTGCGAATCCGGCGAGGAGGACCGGCACCAGGACGACGAGGATTCCCTGCATCTGTCCGATTATCCACCCCCGGACCGCGGGACGCACACGCACCCGGGGCGGCGGTTCCGCGCCGTCGGGGCGCCGAGCCGTAATGTGGACTCATGCCCGACCCAGCTCCAGCCGTGAAGCGCCGCAGACGAGGGGTGGCCGCGAGGGGGGTGGAGACCGACCTCGGGCGCACCCGGCGCGCGAGACGCATGCTCCGCGCCCTCGAGGAGGCGTTCCCGCACGTCTACTGCGAGCTCGACTTCACCAACCCGCTGGAGCTGAGCGTGGCGACGATCCTGTCCGCCCAGTGCACGGACAAGCGGGTCAACGAGGTCACGCCGGCACTGTTCGCGCGCTACCGGACCGCCGCCGACTACGCGGGGGCGGACCGGGAGGAGCTGGAGGAGTTCATCCGGCCGACGGGCTTCTACCGCAACAAGGCGCGGAGCATCCAGGGCCTGGGCGCGGCGCTCGTGGAGAGGTACGACGGCGAGGTGCCGCAGCGGCTCGAGGACCTGGTCACCCTCCCGGGATTCGGACGGAAGACGGCCAACGTGGTGTTGGGCAACGCATTCGGGATCCCGGGTCTGCCGGTCGACACCCACTTCATCCGGTTGGTGAACCGCTGGAGGTGGACCGACGCCACGGACGCCGTCCGCATCGAGCGGGAGGTGTCGAAGATGCTGCCCAGGGCCTCGTGGACCGACGCGAGCCACCGGATCATCTTCCACGGTCGCCGGGTGTGCCACGCCCGGACCGCGGCCTGTGGGGCGTGTGTGCTGGCCGACGACTGCCCGTCCGCGGGCGAGGCCGGCCCGCTCGACCCGGTCGCCGCCGCGCGCCT
>NZ_JAALDT010000089.1:0-7401 GCF_014144995.1 Dietzia sp. DQ11-71
CGCGAGCGCGTAGAGGACGCCCGCGACCGGGCGCGTGACGCGGGTGCCGATGCGCAGCGCGGCGGCGACGCGGACCACGCCGACGAAGGCGACGGTCAGCACGACGGCCCACCACAGGCGCTGGGTCAGCCAGGCCGGCATCCCGACCAGGTCGAAGACCGCGAAGAACGGGCCCTGCGGGAACAGGTATCCGTACGCCTGGTTCTGCACCTGGCCGGAGAAGGACAGCCCGGTCCACAGGTGGGTGGCCTGGGCGAGGAAGCGCCCGGGGTCCACGACGAGGTCGTACTTGGTGTCCGGGACGACCAGACCCGGGGACTGCAGGCACGCCAGCAGGAGAAAAGCGAGGAACGCGACGACCGCGTCACGCGCGCCGGCGCCGAATCGGGCCCCGCGGATCACCTACGCCGGCGTGAGGGATTGACGGCTGCGCGGGATCAGCGCGCGCCGTACTCGACCTGGCCGAGCAGGGCCTGGTCGGCCGGCGGCTGCGCGACCTCGGGGATGGAGTTCTCGGCCATGGCGGTGTTGACCCCGAAGGCGACGATGCCGCCGAGGACGATTCCGCCGACTGCGCTGGCGAGCGCTCCGGTACCGAAGCTCATCGGGTTCTCCCTGCGGTTCACGTGACAGTGTCTGACGATGTCTCACGGCGGGTGCTGTGGAGCACACCGACGCCGGAAGAGTAGCACCCGCGGCCCGCCGGATCGGCGGAGCGGCTCCCATAAGTCCTTACCGGCGGGTAAGTTGGGTGTGGCACATGACACCGCGCCACACCAGACCGCACCACACCGCACCGCAGCGCGCCCGCCGGGAGGAGACCTGTGACGACGGGGACCAAACGCATCCCACGCGCGATCCGCGAGCAACAGATGCTCGATTCCGCGATCAGCGTGTTCTCCGATCTCGGCTACCGGTCGGCCTCGATGGACACCATCGCCCGCCACGCCAGCATCTCCAAGCCGATGCTGTACCTGTACTACGGCTCCAAGGAGGAACTGTTCGCCGCGTGCGTGGTCCGGGAGTCCGGGCGGCTCATCGACCACCTCACCGACGCCGCGACCGGCAGCGCCGGACCACGGCGGAGACTCGAGGGCGTCGTCCAGGCGTTCCTGGAGTTCGTCGACCAGCACACGGACTCGTGGAACGTCGTCTACCGTCAGGCATTCGCCGAACCCCAGTTCCGTGAGGAGGTCGAGAAGACCCGGTCGGTCCTGGTGGATCTGACCACCGACCTCCTCGCGCAGAACTCCGTCGACGAGCGCAGCCGCGAGGTGCTCGAGGTCGTCGCGACCGCCCTCGTCGGGGCGGGCGAGGCGGTCGCCGACCGCGTCGCGCACCGCTCGATCCCCACGTCGGTGGCCGCCGGGGTCGTCGTCGAGCTCGCCTGGCGTGGCCTCGCGGGCGACCCAGCGAAGTCACTCACCACCGCCACAGAGGAGAAGCCGTGACCGACACGTCCACCGCCACCGCCCGCCCGTCCGAGGCCGCCCGGACCCTCAGCCCGGCCGACCTCGCCAAGGGCCTGCCCTCCCTGGTCGCCGACCTGCCGTCCGTCCTCAACGGTCTCCGCATCGTCCGCACCTCGCGCAGCAGCCACAAGGTGTCCATCGGCCGCCGCTTCCAGAAGCTCGCGGCCGACCGGCCCGACGCCCCCTTCCTGAAGTTCCTCGGCACCGAGATCACCTACGGGGAGGCCAACCGGCGGGCCAACCGCTTCGCCGAGGTGCTCAGGGCGCGCGGGGTCCAGCGGGGCGACACCGTCGGCATCTGCATGGTCAACCGCACCGAGGTCATGCTCGCGATCCTGGGTGCGGTCAAGGTCGGCGCGTCGGTGGGCCTGCTCAACCACCACCAGCGCGGCGACGTCCTCGACCATTCGCAGAAGATCATCGAGTCCAAGGTCGTGCTCGTCGGCGCCGAGTGCGCCGAGGCCGTCCAGTCCGTCCCCCGGGAGAACTGGGTCGGCGAGCTCGTCGCCGTCAGCTCCCCGATCGACCTGCCCTTCCGCGAGTTCCGCGCGAACCACCGCCCGGAGGAGCTGTCCGACCTGACCTGGCTGGAGGACGAGCTCGACGCACTGGGCGACGACGTGGGTGACACCAACCCGCCGGAAGCCGACGACACCGTGGGGGACGAGACCGCCTACTACGTCTTCACCTCGGGCACGACGGGCCTGCCCAAGGCCTCGACGATGTCCCATTACCGCTGGAACAAGGCGATGGCCGGGTTCGGCCTGTCGGGCGTGCGCCTGCGCAAGGACGATGTCCTGCTCTGTCCGCTGCCGATGTACCACAACAACGCCCTCACGGTGGGCCTCGGCTGCGTGCTCGCCGCGGGTGCCTGCATGGCGATCGAGGAGCACTTCTCGGCGTCGAAGTTCTGGGACCAGGCCCGCGCGGCCGGCGCGACCGCGGCCATCTACATCGGCGAGATCTGCCGGTACCTGCTCAACCAGGATCCCGGCCCGGGCGACCGCGACCACTCCATCCGCGTCATGACCGGCAACGGCCTGCGCCCCGAGATCTGGCACGAGTTCCAGGAGCGGTTCGGGATCGGTCGAATCTGCGAGTTCTACGCGGCCAGCGAGTGCAACATCGCGTTCGTCAACGCCTTCAACGTTCCCCGCACCACCGGGTACTGCCCGATGGACTTCGCGATCGTGGACTACGACCCCGAGACGGGCGAACCGCGCCGCGGCGACGACGGCCGACTGACCAGGGTGGGTACGGGCGAGACCGGCCTGCTCATCAGCGGCATCTCGGACACGCAACCCTTCGACGGGTACACCGACAAGGAGGCGACGGAGAAGAAGATCGTCCGCGACGCCTTCTCCGACGGTGACGCCTGGTTCGTCTCCGGTGACCTCATGCTCGACCAGGGGTTCAAGCACGCGTCGTTCGTCGACCGCCTGGGCGACACCTTCCGCTGGAAGGGCGAGAACGTGGCGACCACCGAGGTCGAGGCGGCGATCAGCGCCCGGCCCGAGGTGGACCAGGCCGTGGTCTACGGCGTCGCGGTGCCGGGCGCGGACGGCAAGGCCGGCATGGCGGCGATCCGTCTCCACGACAGGTCCGACTTCGACGGTGCCGCCCTGGCGCAGCACCTGCGGGACTCGCTGCCCTCGTACGCGGTGCCGCTGTTCATCCGGTTGTCGAAGGAACTCGAGCACACCTCCACCTACAAGAGCCGCAAGACCGAGTTGCGGGAGCAGGCCTTCGACACCTCGCGGTTCGACGACCCCCTCTACGTGCTGAGCAAGGAGAAGGGGTACGTCCCGTTCTACGATGGCGCGGAGAACGACGTCGTCGCCGGCACCGTCTGAGTCCCCCCGCCCGACCCGGCCGGCGCCCCCCCTACCAGGAGGTCCAGCCGCCGCATGCCCAGCCGCCGCACGTCGCGCCGCGCCCGGCCCGACCCGTCCCGCCGCTCGCTGTTGATCGGCCTCTCGGCCGGCCTCGGCGGGGCGGCGGGGTGGGCCCTGACGTCGATGATCGGAGCGGGTGACGACGACGAGGGGTCCGGTTCCGGCCAGAATGCGGACTCGGTGGGACCGCGCCCGTACGTGCCGCCCGAGGGAGCCGTCCCGGTGACCGAGCCCCGCCGCCACTACTACGCCGATCCGGGCGACACCGACGGCCAGACGTTCGGCGACCTGTACCTACCCGACTCCGCGAACCCGGCGTTGCCGGTGGTGGTGCTGGTCCACGGCGGGGGGTGGAAGGACTCGCTCGGCCTGGCGTACATGGAGAACCATGCACGCGACCTGGCGTCCTTCGACGTGGCTGTGTGGAACGTCGAGTACCGGCGGGTGGACTCCGGCGGCGGCTGGCCCACCACCGTGGCGGACGTCTGCGATGCCGTCGACCACCTCGCCGAGGTCTCCGCGCAGCTCGACGGCCGGTTGGATCTACGCCGGGTGGTGGTGGCCGGGCACTCCTCCGGCGGTCATCTCGCGCTGTGGGTCGCGGGGCGGGCGCGGCTACCGTCCTCGCTGCCCGGGTCCCGGCCGGTCGTGCCGGTCACCGGCTGCGTCTCCCTGGCCGGGGTGTCGGACCTGCTCATGGCCGAGCGCACCGGCGACCGGTACGTCCACAGGCTCCTCGGTGGCCGCCCGGACGATCGCCGCCAGCGCTACGTCGACGCGTCCCCGGCCACGCATCTTCCCGCCGGGATTCCGGTGGTGTGCGTCCACGGCCGCGACGACAAGGTGGTCCTGCCCGAGCAGTCCGAGTCGTATGTCCGGGCGGCCCGCCGCGCCGGCGACCCGGCCCGGGTCTCACTGGTCCCCGGCGGGCATGACCCGTGGGGCGACATCAGCGGCACCGTGTGGCACGACACCCGCGACACGCTGCTGGCGATGGCCCGCCGCAATCCCAACCCGGCGGGTTAGCTCCAGGCGGTGTCAGTTCCAGGCGGTGTCAATTCCAGCCGGTGTCCACGCGGATCCGTTCGAGCCGCCGGTAGGCGATCAGCCACTGCCCGTCCACCCTCCGGTACCGCTCGTGGTAGTGCCCCCAGCCGTGGAGCCGCCGTTCACGGCCGTCGACCGACCACCACAACCGGTCCTCCATCGCCCAGATGCCGGTGGCCGTGGGTTCACCGGTGGTCGGGTCCGGGCCCGTCAGCTCCAGCAGCGGCGTGTGGCCGTGGTGGACGCTCGTCACCGGGTTCGGACCGTCGAGGGTGTCGCGGATCGCGGCGGTGAGCGCCTCGCGCCCGCGCACCTCGGCCGCGCCGCCGCTCGCCGCCCACGACTCGCTGACCACATCCTCGGTGTGGCACGGTCCGTAGGCGTCCCACTGTTTGGTGTCCATGACGTACAGGCGCCGGGCGAAGACCGCCCGGATCGCCTCGAGGTCCTCCACCGCGCTCCCGTCGTGCAGCCGGCTCATGTCGTGTAATCAGCGTTGATCGAGATGTATTCGCGACTCAGGTCGCAGCCGTAGACGGTGCAGGCCCCGCCGGCCACGCCGGCGCCGCTCTCCACACCCAGGTCGACCGCGATGGTGACCTCCCCGGCCCGCATGATCTCGGTGAGCCGCTCGAGTTCGGCCTCGCCGGGGAACGCCGGGTAGGTCTCGAGGTCGCCGAACACGATGCGGACCCGCTCGGGGTCGATGTCCGTGTCGTCGTGGCACTTGCCGATCGCCATGGCGACCCGTCCCCAGTTGGGGTCGGCGCCGTGGACCGCGGTCTTGACCAGCGGGGAGTTGAGGATCGCCTTGGCCACCCGCTTGGCCTGGGTCCGGTCCCGCGCGCCGGTGACCTCGACGGTCAGGAGCTTGGTGGCGCCCTCACCGTCGCGAGCGAGCTGGCGGGTCAGGTCGAGGCAGATCGCCTCGAACGCCTCACGCAGTTCGACCTCGCCGACAGGGTCGCCCGCGCCGCTGGCCAGGGCGATCGCGGTGTCCGAGGTCGAGGTGTCGGTGTCGACGGACAGGCAGTTGAAGGTCTCGTCCACCGCGGCCCTGAACGCGGAGTCCAGCACCCCCGGCTCCACCGCGGCATCGGTGAACAGCACCGCGATCATCGTGGCCATGTCCGGTTCGACCATTCCGACGCCCTTGGCGATGCCCACGATCTCGGCGGTGCCGCCCGTCGTCGTCGTCACCTCCACCCGCGCCGTCTTGGGATGGGTGTCCGT
The DNA here is from genome assembly GCF_014144995.1 of Dietzia sp. DQ11-71. Lineage (NCBI taxonomy): Bacteria > Bacillati > Actinomycetota > Actinomycetes > Mycobacteriales > Dietziaceae > Dietzia > Dietzia sp. DQ11-71. Next base: position 5,648 of record NZ_JAALDT010000089.1, read on the forward strand.
GGTCATCATCGCGGTGGCCAGCGCGACCGCGTCGGCGTCGAACCCGGCACCGGCCAGGCCGTCGAGATGCGTGCGCAGGAGGTCCATCGGGTACCGCCGGCCGATGACGCCGGTGGAGGCGATGAGCATCTCCTCCGGCGCCGCCCCCACGGCGGCGGCCGCATGCTCGAGCACCTCGCGCGCGTCGGCCATGCCCTGTTCGCCGGTGGCGACGTTGGCGTTCTTGGCCACGACCACCACGCCGCGCGCCCGACCGCTCGCCGCGTTGGCGCGGCTGAGCACGACCGACGGTCCGGCGAAGAGGGATCGGGTGAACACCGCCGACGACGCCGGGGAGGGACCGTCGTTGACGACGACGAAGACGTCATCCCCGCGCTCACGCAGACCCGCGGCACCCGCGTGGGCGCGGAAGCCCGGCGGGAGCGGGATCGTCTGGGCGGCGACGGCGGCGTTCGGCGGAGTCATGGTGACCATTCTCCCCCGCCGGGGTCCGCCGGCGGTATGCGACCGCCCGTGTCGGGCCGGGGCGCCTGCTGAAGCCCGAGGTATTTCAGTAATGTGACCCAACTAACACGAGAAAAATGGGGAGCCCCCTTATCTGCATTGATAAGAAAGTGTGCGACCGGAACACCGGGCGAAAACCTCCCCGGAGGTAGTAATTCCGCGGGTGCTGCGTAACGTCCTCCAGCGGATTCGGGATGTACATCACGAGTCCGAAAGCAGGACTGCACCACGAGAGCGGCGCACCCTCGCGCCGCCCACAGACGAAAGGGGTCTCTCATGATCGAGAGCATCTTCACCGGTTTCCTCAACTTCTTCAACAGCCTGATCGGCACCGGCTCCGACGCCGCCGAGGGCTTCGTCAGCACCGGCTCCGCCGCCGCCGACGGTGTCTACGGCACCGTCACCGGCTCGCTCGGCAACGTCGTGGGCGCGCTCTGAGCTGAGTGACGCTGGACCCACGAGGTCCTAGTCACTTTCAACGCCGGCATTCTCTTTCGAGGATGCCGGCGTTGTGCATTTACCAGCCCCTTCTTCTCCCGCCTCCGGGCTTTTCCGGAAAGGCGCAGCACGCCTTTCAGGGCTGAATGTGGCGTAGATCACATTAAACCGCGAACCCGGGCCGGCCAGCGTAAGTAAAAGACATTCCCCGTGGACCGCCCGCGATTGGCACTGAACCGGGTGAATCCCGCTGCAGCTCTACGTAGCGTCCGAAGGTGAGTTCCCGATGAGCCCCGAGCTCGCCGGGAACCACGCACACCGATCGACGCACCAGGCGTCGCATCCCCCGACGAAAGGACCACATCATGGGTTCCATCGAGACTTTCCTCCCCGGCCTCGCCACCGGCTCCGCCGCCGTTAACACCGGCTCCGACGTCGTCGACGCCGGCGCAGGCATCATCGCCGAGGTGCTCAACACCATCGGTGGCTTCGTCGCGCAGGCCACCGGCTCGCTGACCAACTGAGCCGACGCGCCTGACGGCGCCTCGCCCGGGCCCGGCTGCGGTCGGCCCGAGCGCACAGTGAGACCGGCCCCCGCTCCGGCGGGGGCCGGTTTCCGCATTTCCGCAACCCGTTCTGTCGCGACCCGTTTCGTCCACACGCGCCGGTACCGTGGAGCCATGGAACTCGACCTGACCCGCCACGTCGCCGCCGACCCCGACACCGTGTGGGCCGTGCTCACAGACATCCCCGAGGCGCATCGCACGCTCAGTGGCGTGCTGGCGGTCGAGATCCTCACCTCCGGCCCGTAT
>NZ_JAALDT010000008.1:0-5002 GCF_014144995.1 Dietzia sp. DQ11-71
GCCCGCGCGGCGCTGCGGCTTCCCGGCGCGGACCTCGCGCCCGACTCCAAGACCGTGGTCAGCGGCTACTCGCAGGGCGGTGGTGCCGCCGCCGCGGCCGGGGAGATGCAGCCGGACTACGCACCCGACGTGAACCTGGTCGGCATAGCGGCCGGGGCGCCGCCGTCCGACATGCTCGGCACGCTCGACCGCGTGGACGGCGGCCTGCTCACCGGCGCGGTGGGGTACGCGATCAACGGCATCCTGCAGGTTCACCCCGAGCTGCGTCCGGCATTCGACCGGCATCTCAACGCCGAGGGGCAGCGCATGCTCGAGGTGACCGCCGGGCAGTGCGTCGCCGAGACCGCGTTCGCCTACGGCCTGAAGCGCACGAACGAGTTCACCGTGGACGGCCGCTCGCTCGGCGACGCCGCCCGGTCGGAGCCGGAGATCGTCCGGGTGTTGGAGGGCTACAACCTGGGCAGGGTCGCGCCGGCGGTGCCGGCGCTGGTCATGATCGGCGGGAACGACGACGTCGTGCCGCACCACACGGCCGTCGACCTCGTCCGCGACTGGTGCGAACAGGGCACCACCGTGGAGCTGCGGACGGCCGAGGTGCCGTCGATCGCCCCCGGCCTGGTGATCGACCACGCCATCCCGATGCTCTCCGAGCGGTCCACGAACGCCCGCTACCTCCTGGACCGCGTCCTCGACCGCCCGGCGCCGAGTTCCTGCGGGGCGGTCTGAGGCGGCCGGCGCGAACCGGGCCGGGCCGGGGCGGGCCCGCCCCGGTTCAGGGCAGGTTGTGGTGGAACGCCTGCTGCTGGCTGAGGCGGTCGATCCGCCAGCCGTCATCCGTACGGACGAAGTCGAGCACGTACCAGAGCCCGTAGAAGAACACCTGCTGGTCCTTCTCCTCCACCGGCTTCAGCGCCATCGGGTTGAAACACATGCAGCGCCCGGTGGCCGAGTCGCCGTCCAGGCCCACCTCGAGGTTGCCCATGAGGTGCTGCGTGGCGGAGAAGATCGGCAACATCTCGGCCAACCACGCGCGCACCGCCGGGTAGTCGTCATCCGGGCCGCCGGACGCGGCGTAGCTCACCCGGGCGTCCGGGGTGAACACCGTGTCCAGCCCGTCGAAGTCCCGCGAATCGATGCAGGTCGCGTACGTGGTCATGAGGTCCTGCAGGTCCCAGCGATCGGATAGTTCGACCAGTGTTCGGCTCATGCTCCCTACGCTAACGTGAGCCCTATGCAGTACGAGGAGGAAGTCCGCGCCCGCGAGGCGATCGAACAGCTCAAGTACCGGTACTGGCGGGCCTGTGACGCCAAGGATCCCGAGGGCTTCCGGTCCTGCTTCGTGGCCTCCGGTGGCGTGCTGGACTTCGGCCCCCTCGGGCGGACCGACCCGGACACGATGGTCGGGGTCTTCCGTCAGATCGCACTCGCGACCGCCTCCGACGGCGGCCCGCGGATCCTCGACATGCACCACGGCTTCATGCCGTCGATCGTCGTGGAGGGCGACGGACCGAGCAGCCCACCGCAGCGCGCCACGGGGACCTGGACCCTGCAATTCCGCCAGGTGGACCGGGACAAGGGCACCGAGACGCTCTCCACCGGCGAGTACTCGGATGCGTATGTCATCGAGGACGGCCGCTGGGTGATGGCCGAGTGCCTGTTCACCCCGGGCTGGTCGGTCACCCGCACCCTCGACGACGCCACCGTGACCTACCCCGAGGTCCACACCGTCCCGGGTGCCGCCACCGCCGGAGCGGACTCGTGAGCGCCCGCGTCGCCCTGGTGACCGGTGGCAGCCGCGGAGTCGGACGCGGTGTGGCCACCGCACTCGCGCAGGCCGGGTGGACGGTCTACGTGACCGGCCGGTCCGCCGAGAGCCTGCAGGGCACGATCGACGCGGCCTCCGGCGCCCCGGGCGAGATCCGCGCACTCGAATGCGACCACTCCCGGGATGACGAGATCGTCGCCGTCGTCGCCCGGATCGCAGACGAGACCGGACGCCTGGACCTGCTGGTCAACAACGTGTGGACCAACCCCAAGGGCTTCATGGGGTTCAACGGCAAGTTCTGGGAGCGGCCCGCTGGCGACTGGGACGCCCTCATGGGCGTCGGACTGCGCGCGCACTACGTCGCCAGCTGCGAGGCCGCCAAGGTGATGGTGCCGCAGGGCTCCGGGCTGATGGTGAACATCTCGTCGTTCGGTTCTTGCGCACCGTTCCACACCGTGCTCTACGGGATGAGCAAGACCGCCCTCGACAAGATGGCCTCCGATATGGCGCACGAACTCGCCGGCACCGGGGTCTCCACCCTCTCGCTGTGGTTGGGCCTCATCCGCACGGAACTGCTGCTGTCGCTGGGGATGGACGACTTCAACGGCTTCCCGCTGGACCGCGCCGAGGACCCCACCTTCGTCGGACGGGTCATCGCCGCCCTCGCCGACGACCCCGACCTGGCCCGGATGAGCGGCTCGACCGTCATCACCGCCGAGTACGGGCGCGAGAAGGGGATAAGGAACGACGACGGCGAGGTCCCCCTGTCGCACCGCGGAGCGTTCGGCGGGGGTCCGCTCTTCCCGCCGGTGACGGACGAGCAGCTGGGTCTGGACACGGTGGACGAGGTGGCCGCGGCGGGCGGTCACAACGGGTTCGGCGGGCGGTAGGGATGACATCCGGCGACCACGGGGACCACAGCGCCCACGGAGACCACAGCGCCCACGGGGACTTCGACGACCCGCTCGAACGCCTCGAGCGGAACGAGCGGCAGGCCAACCAGGCCTTCCGGTACGTGCTGCTGTCGATCGTCGCGATCGTGGTCATGGCGACCGTGATCGTGATGCTGGAGGGCGGCATTGACGAGGAGTGCACGGACGAGGGGGCGCTGTGTATGACCGCCGACCGCGTCGAGGTGGTCGTCCTGCCGCTGCTGCTGTCGGTCATCCTGGCGGTGACGGCGGGCGTGACGACCTACCGGCGGTGGAAGCAGCGCATCCGGTGGCGGCCGTGGCTGTACGCGACCTATGCGATGTGGATGGTCACCACGGCGTACCTGATCGTCTCGTCCTCGGCGGTGTTCGTCCGGGCCGGCTGAGGGCGGCCACCTCCCCGGAGACCCCGCCCACCACGACATCCGCTACCCGGATTCCGGATCGGCTACCCGCACGGGAATAGCGGATCCGGAATCCGGGTAGCGGATTCGGGGCCGGGCCGGGGCCAGATTCGGGGCCGGGGCCGGATCTGGGGCCGGACTCAGGGGACGATGTTGACCATCTTGCCCGGCACCACGATGACCTTCTTCGGCGCCGCCCCGCCGAGATTCTCCTGCACCTTGGCATCCGCCAGGGCCGCGGCCTCGACGTCCGCGGGCGTGGCGTCGGCGGGAACGGTGATGCGCGAGCGCACCTTGCCCTTGATCTGCACCGGGTACTCGACGGAGTTCTCGACCAGGTAGGACTCGTCGTGCTCGGGGAACGGCCCGTGGGCGAGCGACCCGGTGTGCCCGAGCCGCGACCACAGTTCCTCGGCGAGGTGCGGGGCGACGGGCGCCACCATGAGCACCAGCGGCTCGACGACCGAGCGTGGGGCGCCCGGCCCCTCGGTCGGGTACGTCTTGGTCAGGGTGTTGACGTACTCGATGAGCTTGGCGATCGCGGTGTTGTCGCGCAGCCCGGCGAAGTCGTCGCGGACCCCGGCGATGGTCTTGTGCAGCGCCTTGAGCACGTCCTCGCCCGGCGCGCCGTCCGCCGGCTCGGTGTCGGTGACGCGGACCTCGCCGGTGGTCTCGTCGATCACCACGCGCCAGAGCCGCTGCAGGAAGCGGTGCGCGCCCACGACGTCCTTGGTGGCCCAGGGCCGGGAGGTGTCGAGCGGGCCCATGGACATCTCGTACACGCGCAGGGTGTCGGCGCCGTAGGAGTCGCAGATCTCGTCCGGGGAGACGGAGTTCTTGAGCGACTTGCCCATCTTCCCGTACTCCTGGAACACCTCGATCTCGGCGGCGCCGGCGGAGGTGTCGGTCCAGAAGAATTTCCCGTCGCGCTCGGTCACCTCGGCCGCCGGCACGTAGACGCCACGGGCGTCGGTGTAGGCGAAGGCCTGGATGTAGCCCTGGTTGTACAGGCGTCGGTAGGGCTCCTCGCTGGTGACGTGGCCCAGGTCGAACAGCACCTTGTGCCAGAAGCGGGAGTAGAGCAGGTGCAGCACGGCGTGCTCGACGCCGCCGACGTAGAGGTCGACGCCGCCCGGGTCGTTCGCGCCGTGGGTCTCGGGCCGGGGCCCGGTCCAGTAGCGCTCGTTCTCCAGGGCGCACAGCTGCTCGGAGTTGGTGGGGTCGATGTAGCGCAGCTGGTACCAGCTCGAGCCGGCCCAGTTGGGCATGACGTTGGCGTCGCGGGTGTAGGTCTGCAGGCCGTCCCCGAGGTCGAGCTCGACGGTCATCCAGTCGGTGGCCTTGGCCAGCGGCGGGGACGGCACGGAGTCGGCGTCGTCGGGGTCGAACGAGACGGGCTTGTAGTCCTCGACCTCGGGCAGCTCGACGGGCAGCAGCTCGTCGGGCAGGGCGTGGGGCACGCCGTCGGAGTCGTAGACCACCGGGAACGGCTCGCCCCAGTAGCGCTGGCGGGCGAACAGCCAGTCGCGCAGCTTGTACTGGATGGTGCCCTCGCCGGTGCCCTGGCCCTCGAGCCACGCGATGGTGGCGGCCTTGGCCTCGTCCACGGCCAGCCCGTCGAGCACCAGCCCGCCGGAGTTGGTGGAGTTCACGGCCACGCCGTCGCCGGTGAAGGCCTCGGCCTGCACGTCGATCTCCGAGCCGTCCGCCGGCGCCACGACCTGCACGATGGGCAGGCCGAAGGCTCCTGCGAACTCGTGGTCGCGGGCGTCGTGGCCGGGCACGGCCATGATCGCGCCGGTGCCGTAGCCCATGAGCACGTAGTCGGCGACGAACACGGGGATCTGCTCGCCGTTGACCGGGTTGATGGCGTTGACGCCGAGGAAGACGCCGGTCTTCTC
>NZ_JAALDT010000090.1:0-16594 GCF_014144995.1 Dietzia sp. DQ11-71
GGACCATCCCCGCTCGCGCGGGGAGCACGTGGTCGAGACCGAGACCCGCATCGGGGAGGTGGGACCATCCCCGCTCGCGCGGGGAGCACGCGGGGATCACTCCCTCGAACCTGTCGCGGACGGGACCATCCCCGCTCGCGCGGGGAGCACAACCAGCAGTCCCGCGCCGTCAGCGTGTCCGCGGGACCATCCCCGCTCGCGCGGGGAGCACCCGATCCGCTCGCATGACGTTGAGCACGCCATGGGACCATCCCCGCTCGCGCGGGGAGCACGGCGCGGACGGCCCGGTCGACCATCTCGCCCTTCGGACCATCCCGGCTCGCGCGGGGAGCACTCGCCGACGTGTCCGGCTTGTTCGGGGGTCCACGGACCATCCCCGCTCGCGCGGGGAGCACATCAATGTCACGTGACCACTCTGCGGCGAAGAAGGGACCATCCCCGCTCGCGCGGGGAGCACGTTGTCGTGGTCCCACAGCGCCCGTGCGGCTTGGGACCATCCCCGCTCGCGCGGGGAGCACCAGCCCGACCCGTGGGGCAGTGAACCCGCCGCGGGAACATCCCCGCTCGCGCGGGGAGCACATGGGCACGGTGAACACCTACCCCTGGGTGATGGGACCATCCCCGCTCGCGCGGGGAGCACAGGTTGGCGACGAAGGTGGTCTTGCCGGCCTTGGGACCATCCCCGCTCGCGCGGGGAGCACCGTTTGGCCCCGGACAGGTTTCCGCAGCCGTCGGGACCATCCCCGCTCGCGCGGGGAGCACTTCTGCTCGCCGTACTCCGTGACTTGTCCATAGGGACCATCCCCGCTCGCGCGGGGAGCACTCGCAGACGATCAACCGCAGGGCTGACCCGACGGGACCATCCCCGCTCGCGCGGGGAGCACATGGAAGCGGCCATCGCCGGGGAGCAGCGCGGCGGACCATCCCCGCTCGCGCGGGGAGCACACGCCGCCGCGGAAGCATCCCAGGCCGCGCACGGGACCATCCCCGCTCGCGCGGGGAGCACCAGGCGTGGGTGGCTTCCGTTGCCCCCCTGTCGGGACCATCCCCGCTCGCGCGGGGAGCACCGAACCACCGCCGTGCCCGGTCCATCGCCTACGGGACCATCCCCGCTCGCGCGGGGAGCACGCCGCCGCCTGGGCAGGCTTGAGCAGCCCGTCGGGACCATCCCCGCTCGCGCGGGGAGCACGGTGACGGTGTTGGCCTTACGGCGTGTGGCCGGGGACCATCCCCGCTCGCGCGGGGAGCACCAGCCCGCATGGCTCACGTGGACCCTCGGCGGGGGCCATCCCCGCTCGCGCGGGGAGCACCAGGACTTGTGCTCGAAGGATGCGGGTGGCGCGGGACCATCCCCGCTCGCGCGGGGAGCACACACCCAACCCCGTGGGTAGGCCGGTCGGGTCGGGACCATCCCCGCTCGCGCGGGGAGCACAGCTGCGCGATGACCTCGGAGGCGGTGTCGACGGGACCATCCCCGCTCGCGCGGGGAGCACCATACGCGCGCGGGTTGGGGTTGTAGTCCCCGTGGACCATCCCCGCTCGCGCGGGGAGCACGACCGCAACACACAGATCGCTGTCGCTGTCCTGGGACCATCCCCGCTCGCGCGGGGAGCACAAGGCTCGTCGGGGCCGGCTGCAGCTGATCCCGGGACCATCCCCGCTCGCGCGGGGAGCACGGGAAGCCGCGCTTTTCCAGAGCACGCGCCCACGGACCATCCCCGCTCGCGCGGGGAGCACATGATCACTGTGGCACTCATGACGTTCGGGCTGGGACCATCCCCGCTCGCGCGGGGAGCACTCGACCTCAGAGCCGACCTCGGGAACGGGCACGGGACCATCCCCGCTCGCGCGGGGAGCACTCGACGCGGCGGTGGCGGAGGCCATGCGCCGGGGGACCATCCCCGCTCGCGCGGGGAGCACGACCCGGGCTACTACGTGCAGGTGCGGTGGATGGGACCATCCCCGCTCGCGCGGGGAGCACCTGGAACGCATCATCGCGGGCCGACTGGCGAAGGGACCATCCCCGCTCGCGCGGGGAGCACCTCTGTCACGGCTACAACCTTGGTCGCCCGCAGGGACCATCCCCGCTCGCGCGGGGAGCACTTCTCTATCGGCACCTCCATCGGGAACGCCGACGGACCATCCCCGCTCGCGCGGGGAGCACCTCGGCATGAGCCGTCAGGCTGCCTGGGAACGGGGACCATCCCCGCTCGCGCGGGGAGCACATGGCGCCGAGGTCCAAGACCAACTACGCCCTGGGACCATCCCCGCTCGCGCGGGGAGCACTTCTTCTCGATGCTCCATGTACTGGATGCGGTGGGACCATCCCCGCTCGCGCGGGGAGCACAATGCGTTCGCGCAGGACCAGGTGCCGCCGTACGGACCATCCCCGCTCGCGCGGGGAGCACGGGGCCGAGAGGGGGGTAGTGCCCGCCACCAGGGGACCATCCCCGCTCGCGCGGGGAGCACCTGGCGATGGAAGCCGAGAAGCCGCTGACCGCGGGACCATCCCCGCTCGCGCGGGGAGCACATCCAGCTTGCCGGCGACCTCGCATCATCAACGGGACCATCCCCGCTCGCGCGGGGAGCACAGCGGCGTGAACAGCGCCATCGACATCTCTTCGGGACCATCCCCGCTCGCGCGGGGAGCACTCCAGCGGCCACGTGCCGTGCGCCTCGCCGTCGGGACCATCCCCGCTCGCGCGGGGAGCACGTCGCGTCTGCCACCCCAACACGTCCCGCAATAGGACCATCCCCGCTCGCGCGGGGAGCACACACCGAGTACGAGCCAGGCCAAGTGCTCCCCGGGACCATCCCCGCTCGCGCGGGGAGCACTCGAGGCATCGGCGGACGTGTTCGCGGGCTTCGGGACCATCCCCGCTCGCGCGGGGAGCACGCGCACTGCAAAGGCTACGTGCCCACGCCCACAGGACCATCCCCGCTCGCGCGGGGAGCACGCTACCTCCTACCGGGTTGCGTTCACCTACGAGGGACCATCCCCGCTCGCGCGGGGAGCACGTGGGGCGGCGGACGTTCATGGTGTCGCCAAGCGGACCATCCCCGCTCGCGCGGGGAGCACCGTGGGCGACCTGGCAGGAGATGACCCGCGACGGGACCATCCCCGCTCGCGCGGGGAGCACTGGCGGCGCATTGTCGGCGACCACGTCGTGTCGGGACCATCCCCGCTCGCGCGGGGAGCACGAGGTGCAGGGCCCGTGGGCGCTGCACGAGGCGGGACCATCCCCGCTCGCGCGGGGAGCACGGGTCTACTTCGACCCTGATGAGGCCACTGAGGGGACCATCCCCGCTCGCGCGGGGAGCACCCGATCATGATGTTGTCGGAACCGGTGGTGATGGGACCATCCCCGCTCGCGCGGGGAGCACATGCCGTTGAGTGAGGCGTATCCGGCGGCGGTGGGACCATCCCCGCTCGCGCGGGGAGCACTCGCCAAGGCCCTCGCCACCGTCACTGCCGAGGGGACCATCCCCGCTCGCGCGGGGAGCACACGGAGCCGGTGCGCCAGTAGCGGGTGGCGACGGGACCATCCCCGCTCGCGCGGGGAGCACAACGCCTTGGCCTGGAGGACCAGGTTGGCGTTGGGACCATCCCCGCTCGCGCGGGGAGCACAACTACGAACTGCAGCAGGCCATGCTGATGCTGGGACCATCCCCGCTCGCGCGGGGAGCACTCCGGTGGCGGCGGCAAGGGCGACCTCCGCTCGGGACCATCCCCGCTCGCGCGGGGAGCACATGACGACGGGCCTGGAGCTGCTCGACGGCGGGGGACCATCCCCGCTCGCGCGGGGAGCACCCGCTGACCGAGCGGGTCCCCAGCTTCAGCGAGGGACCATCCCCGCTCGCGCGGGGAGCACCAGGCCCGAGAGGTGGTCGCCGAAGTAGCCAAGGGACCATCCCCGCTCGCGCGGGGAGCACGATGCTCCGGTGCCGGATATTTCTGGTCTGTCGGGACCATCCCCGCTCGCGCGGGGAGCACTCCCAGCCGTTGAACTCCTGCTCGCCCTTCTCGGGACCATCCCCGCTCGCGCGGGGAGCACGCTTGCTGACCAGCCATCTTACAATCGACTAAGGCACTCTTCCATGACTTATGACAGGAGTGGCTGGGGTCGGACGGAGAAATGGCGCAGTACTCGGCCGAAGAACTAACTTGTACAAGGCTACTAATCGGGAGCGCCAGTATCTCGCGGCTCCTAGCGGCCGATCACTTCAGTAACGTCTGCGTCGACGCTGTGCAGCCGTGCTCCAGCCCTTGCGAACTCGTCCACGGGTGGTTTCGTTGTTGGTCGGACGACGGATCAGGGTGATGCCGTCGAGATCGACGGGCTCCCATTCGTGACGGTGAGTCTTGAATGTAAGCCGCTGTTCCCCGTCAGAATTGTGCACCATGATCGCCTTGCCGTCCTTCACGTACTCGACGATCTGGCTCCATAGTAGGTCCCGTACTCGAGCCGGAACGTGGCCGACGTAGACTCCGGCGCTGATCTCAAGCAGCCAGCGGGTAAGTTGTCCGCGGAGTTTCGCCGGACAACTGGTGAGGACAACCACTACCACGGCAGGTCCGCATCGGCGGATGAGAAATTGGTGCCGGCGACTACATTGTGGCCGTGGTCGTCCCAGAGCTCAATTACATCGGCGTAGTCGGCTTCCTCCACAGCATCCGTGTCTCCTGGGAGGAGGAGGGTGTAGATGTCACGAACACAACGTGTCAGGATGGCGCCGGATTTCACGGCATCTCGAACGGCTCTGCGGGTCATGGCTCCCACGTCGTCAGCTGGGAGGCGTTCCCGATTGATGATCTCAGCTACATCGAAGGCCACCGGAATGGTTATTTCGGCCTTGTACAAATCCGCGATGTCGTACACGAATGACCGGTCGTGGCCGGTGTGGACAAATCCAAGACCCGGACTGCAACCGAGGGCCACAACCACGGAATGGACAACACCGTACAGACATGTGTGCGCTGCTGAGAGCGCCTGGTTGATCACGTCGGAGGCTGTGAAATCCTTCGGGTCGTAGTCGCGACGCTTCCATTCGACCCCAGTCCGCGCTGAATGTGTACGGTACAGACTGCGGACTCGGGCTCCCTCACGTCCGCGAAGTTGCTGCATCGAACACGCTGACACGTCTTCATCGGGAAAGCGCATCTCGTACATCGCGCGGGCGACGGCGATGCGACCGCGAGTATTGGACACCGCGCGGGCTTGCGCGTCCAGCAGCCGGGAGGTCCGACCGAGTGGGCGCCCGTGTGCGTAATAGCGGACACCGCGCTCTCCGACCCATACCGCTGTTGAGCCGCTGTCAGCCATCAACAGCATCGCCTGGTGCGTCACCCTGGTCCCGGGGCCGAGCAACAGCGCGCCCAGAGAAGCTGCCGGTATATGTATCACGCCAGCGTCATCTGTTGCCGTGATCGCGCTGTCGTCACGTCCGATCGTCGCACGCTCGACATAGACGAACGAGAGCCGATCCTGGACGCGGACCAGTTCGCTAGGTCGCGTTGGGCGCACTCCGGGAATCTCGACCATGTCAGGACACCGGCAGTAATGTCAGCAGCCCGCAACCGTACCCTTTGGCGCGGCCGATTCCTTGCGTAAGTGCCTTGCGCAAACGTTCAGTGTCGTCGACCCGCAGTTGGCCCTCGAACACGGCCGATCGTAACGTGACGCGCTGAGATCCTCGCCGAAAGACGACTGTCTCACGGTCCCGTACCACCAGTTCAGGGTGGGTCCGGTCTTCGCTGTTCGACGAGTTCTCGATCACGCTGAACCCGTTGGACACAGTTCGATCGAGAAACCACTGCCTCTGATGACCGTCCGTCACGTGTCCTACGATCTGCTTCCGAACGCCTCCGTCGGCTGGCGTAGAGATCCGATGAGTCGGGTTGGCGGCGAGGCGGAAGATGTATTCTTGGTCTTCCGTGATCGACGCCAGGAACGACTTGTAGTCCCGGGTGGCCCAGGTAGCTCCCGTCGACCAGCCAGCTTGGTCGTTGATGTGCGCCAGGCACGGCTCGGCTGGGCTGACGACCAGGAGGTCGACGGCCTCGTCATGGCGATCGACCCGCCAGAGCACTCGTCCGGCTTCGGTGCTCGTAGGTGTGCCGGGAGAAAACGATGACATCACCGCAGCATGCATCGCGTGCCGGCTTCCGAGCAGCTTCATCGCTCCCCGACGACGCCGGTTCAATGAGATTTTTGACATGTACATTAGCTACCTCCAAGTGGAGCGAGCCAGTCGAGCCGCGCCGCCGGGCGCTCGGACGCAGGGTTGTGGACTGGGACCGTGTAGTGCACTACGTCCCGCCACTCGTACTGCCGATGAGCGGGGTCGAAGCTGATCGGAAAGTCGCGGACGGATTCCGCAATGGCCTCGCCGGGTTCGGCGTCACGCACGACCGGAAGCCCCACTGTGCTGCCCTGCATGCGACGATGACGGGTACTTGCCGTCCACTCGGCCTCGCTGAGAGCAACTTGCACCGTCGAGTCGACAATCCGCCCCCTGATCGGCCCGGCTGGAGGGAAGGAACGTCGACCGAGATACAGCGAGAAGGTCGGATTCCTCAAAGCGCTGACGAGAGCCTCCAGCAACACGGCGGGGCCCTCCACGGCGGCCACGAACTTTGCGTCGGCGAGGTAGTAGCGGTGAGTGAGCGCCTTGGACTTTCCTGTCCGCCAGTCGATTTCCGTCTGGAAATCCCGTTCAAGTCGACCGGGCTGGTCGGTCCTCACGCCGAAGCGGAGACGCGCGAGGTCCTCGATCGGATCGGTACGGCGACGGCCCATCGCCGCAGCGAGCAGACCTACCACGCCGCTCTTCGTCGGCTCAGGGCGGGTTTGCCGTTGGGTGAACCGGCTGGAGTCGCCCCACGCCTGCATGGGTGCTGCCAACTCGACCAGAAGCGTCCCGGTCACAGGGTCTCTCCAACGCGCGTCCGCACCTCGCCGCCGAGAGAGGTTACAAGGTCATCGAGCGATACGGTTTGAATCGCCTCGTCCAGGTCCACTGCATCGATCGTGGTTATCGCGTACGACGCGGCCGGTCTGGCGTCAAAGGCCGAGTAGACCCGGTCCGCTTCGTCGAGCAGTGCATTGACCGACCTTCTGGTCAGTCCGCCCGTAGGGGGGACAGCGTCTTCGAAGGCCGCGGCGAGATTGATCGGTTGGTCGGTACGTACCGTAGCCAGGACTAGCGACGGCAGCGTCTTGTTGGCGAACGTGTTGCGCTTGCCGGTCGGCATAGAGGTGATGAACGAACGGGCGAAGGCCTCGACGCCGCGAGCGACCGCCTCGACGTTGCCGAGGTTCTCCTGCAATCGTGCGACGTTGACCGTTGCGTACCTGTAGAGCGTCGCGGTGTTGAACTCGACAGTGCCGATCATGCCGGCGCCGGCGTTGTCCGCCGACTGCTTGTCATCGACGGCGGTGAAGTAGTCGAACTCGGGCACGACGGTATGCGTGCCGATCGCGTGGGCGACCTGGGCTGCGGCATCGACATTGTGGTCGGGTGCGTCCGCGATCATCCGACCGAACAGGGCGAGGTCGATCGAGTTGCCCCGCGACAGTAAGTCCTTAGCAGCCTTCTTCTCGATCTTGCCTTCGGTGGTCACGGCGAGTTCGGCGAGTGCGTCGATCTGCGGATTGCTGAGGAACAAAAGCGCGCCGGTCCGAGAGTACTCCTTCGGGTCTTCGTCGCTCTTCCGAGGCTTGACCTTCTCTACCTTGATCCCGGTGGCGGTGAGCACCTCAGCCGCGCGCTCCTGTGCGAAATCCTTACCGGACGGATCGAGAGCGCCGATCCGCGCAGCGATCTGGTCGACCATCCGTAGCGTCCGGATCCCGAGCTCGGACTCGTCCAGATGCTCGGTGAAGTCGTGGCGCACGGCGCGTTTCCAGGCTTGACTCGACACTCGTGCACGCCTGGTGCCTCCGAAGGTGGTGGTCTTGGGACTGCCGTCCTCGTCACGGTTGATGTTGGCGGGCGGGACGGAATGCACGACGTGAAAGTCGATGAACAGTGACATGCTTTCTCCTGGTGGCTGGCCTGCGTGGGTGAACGTGTGGGTGGATCAGTCGGTCGAGGTGGCCGACTCGCTGGCGGACCCTGTGGCCGACTCCTCGTCAGGTTTCGGAGCCCGGCTGAAGTCGCGGGACCACCGAAGCTGGACGCGCCTCCGGGCCTGGTCCGAACTCTCGCTGCGGCGGTGGTGTCCGCCGAGTACAGAGAGATCGTCGGCCAGGCGCCCGTAGTCGAGCCGGATATCATGCGCACGAAGTTGACCCACGAGGCTCCGGAGATGCCAGCGAGTCTCCGGTTCACTGTCCGCCGTGACCAGGGCATTGAATCGCCGGACGACCGGATCGCTGGCGTCCTCGCTGCCGCTGATCCGCGCCAGTCGACTCAGTGCAGTGCCGAGAGAAGGGCCCCCGTCTTCGTGCATCGGCTCGTTCTTTGACTGCTGGTGGAGTGCGAACAGGGTCAAGGTGAGGTACACGGCTTTCTCGTCGGCGCTCGGGTAGTCGCGGTCGTCCTCAGGTACGGGGTAGCCGAGAAAGGCGATCTGCCACGCGGAGGGATCCTCGCCGATCTCTGTCGCTGTTGCGCGGCGGAGGCGTGCCAGCGCGCCGACGGCGGCACCACGGTTATGTCTCACTCCCTCACAGAGGTCCGCAGCCCGTCGGTTTACGTGCTGGTTGACGGCTGATCGGTACCGCCGCTGAGACTCGGTCATCGCGTGTCGTCCTTCCGTTCGACGGGCAGGTGCCGCCTGAGGTTGAAGTAGAACCAGTCGGCTGCCGCGCCGGCGGACATCGCTCGCCCGTCGACCACCCTCACGCCACGGGATCGGGGGGGCGCGGAATCCAGGAGCTCAACTCCGAGATCCCGGATGGTCGAGTGCGCTTTCGCGAACCAGGCCTGGAGGAGATTCTCGGTATCGAAGTCACCGCCCACATGACTGATCCAGAAGCGGAAGTGTTGATCGAGGGCCGCGTAGGCGGTTGTTCGAGCCCGCGCTGCGGCGCCGGCGGGATCTCCCCCGTTGGCGACAGCGAGGTCCGAGGCGAGCCGGGCCAGCGCGGAGACTCCGTGATCGGACCGCTCGATCGCCTCGATAACGCCACGGTAGGCGGAGCTTTCGCCGTGCGCGATCGCCGGGTAGACGACCAGCCGGTCGGTAAATATTTCCGAGTAGACGGACATGTTGGAGCCGTACTCGACGCCCACGGACACCAGGGACACCCGCTGGTTCGGTAGCTGGCGGGACATGACCCGGGTGCCGAGACGGTTCACGATCTCGGACGGTAGGGACTCGACAATGCCCTTCTTGTTAACGCGAGGTTCCGGGGGCGGCAGCAGCGCGGAGAGACCACGCCACAGGGCTCTGCTGAAGTCGTGGGCACGGGGCATGTAAAGGGGAACCGCGGACACTTCCTTCTTGGTCTGAGGCTCGCTGTACCTCCAGGAAGTCATCGGCTCGATCGCGAGTTGGCGCGCCTTGGCTATCGGATCGCCGATGCAGATTAGAAGTCGAGTGACGCGATCACCCGAGGTGAAGAGGCGAATGTGGCGAATCGGCCAGGTGAACAGCCCTGCCGGACCGAATGGGCCGATCGCGCTGACCTGACGCGCTGCCGGAGTCAGGGGATCGAGTTCCCACAGCGCGTAGTCTTTTTCTGCCGTGTCGGGCTTCGGAACCCAGTTGTGCAACAGGGTTTCGCGGAAGTCGGCACCTTCCAGATAGAGGCCCCCGAGCCAGCCGGCCCAACCGACACCGATTGGGTACCCCCTGCCCCCCTTGGTGCGTGGATCGTCGACAGCACCCGTCTTGATGCCGTCGACATCGTAGGCCTGACAGTGCACCAGCCACCGTGCAGCCTCGGCGAACGACAGTTCGCCCACGTCCCGTCTCATAGTGAAGAGGCTGCCCGGCCCCGGTGCGTCAGGGACCAGAAGCGTTAGCGGGCGAGTAGCTCCAGACGTGCTCTCCAACCCTGCGACCTGCATGAACGGGTGGATTCTGTCGAACAGGTCGAATCTGTCGTGCCACCGATCGAGATAGTCACCGATCTGGTCGAGAGGCAGCGTTCCGGATTCCCAGATCTCGCCGAGATCGTCATCGTTCGGCACCGCGCGATACAGGACCGCGAGGATCAAGCGAAGAATCGCAAAATCCTGGGTTGGTAGCTCCCCGGCGATGCGACCGATTTCCGTGGAGCGGCGGAATACTTCGCGCAGAGAGACCGTCTCTGCGCGGCCATCGACTAGCCGCACCCGGATCCACGGCTCGTCGATGAGATTGAAGGACGCGTTCTCGACGACAGGCCGGTTCACTGCAGCTCCTTCTTGGTCACAACTAGGCCGAGCTGGGTGTCGTACTGGAAGTGGTGTCCTGCATGGAAGGCCGAACCATCTTCGCCGAGTACCAGTGGCAGCGTCCCGCGCAGCCAGCGCGAGTTCTGCCAGGTATCAATGCAGTTCTGTTCGAGCTCGTCGATGAGCTGGTCGCCGAGTCCACCAGTACCGAGATATCCGGGAAGCCGCAGGGTGTTGAGTGAGGCGGCGTAGGCGACGTCATCCTCGATGACCGTGGCCATGTCCACCTGCATTCCAGATAACGTGCCTGCCCACCTCGGGATTCGGTGTCGCCCGCCGACCCGCTCGACGACGACCACTTCGATCGAGTCCTCCGAGTCACGCACCTGCGCAATGCCCTGTTCTTCGGTAGAGCTCGGGGCCTCTACGTGCGCCCAGCCGACGAGTGGGCCTTTGGCCGGCGCGGGCACGCGGAATAGCGCTGCCTTGCTTCGCTTGTCGGCGCGGACCCGGTCGGCGATACGCTCCGCCTCGCTCCACTCGTTGGCCCACCCGTCCGGTGCCGATATCGACTCGTAGGCGCGAGTCACCAAGAGGGCGACGTCGTCGGGGCTCGTGATGCTGTCGTGTGACCTGTGGTGCTCGTCGAGGGTGGCTATACATCGCAAGAGAGGTGCCGCTCCGTAGACGGTCCGGCAGCCGCGATCGAGCACAGGTACTCCGTCGTCGTCGCGGTCGAACCCAGTCAGGATCAGGCGAGCCGAGCGGTGCGCTGACGGTCGCCCGGGGTTCTTCCACTCGTGGCGGTGAAGTCGTCCAGCGCGCTGGATGATGAGGTCGATGGGCGCGATATCGGTGAACATCAAGTCGAAGTCGACGTCGAGTGATTGTTCGATGACCTGCGTCGCGATGACGATAAGCGGGCGGGGACCGGTCGGGGCACCGGGGCCGAGCCGTTCGCGCAGTTCGACCTCCTTGGCGAGTCGGTCGGGAGTGAGGAATCGAGAGTGCAGAAGTCGGAGCTCGACGTCGCCGGACGCATCGCTCGAAAGCGCTGTGAACACCTCCTGAGCGCGGTGCACGGTGTCGCAGACCACAGCGATGCTGCCGCCGTGCTTCGATTCGGTGATGACCCGCCGCGCGATATCGGCAGTGGTTCCGGCGTACTCCTCGATCGTCATGACTGATCGTCGCGCCGAGGGCTCGAGACGGATCGTCTCGGAACCGTCCGGACACGTCGCGGTGATCCGCGGGTAGGTGATCTCCTCGTCCGGGTCGGCACGCGGTGTCCGGCGTCCCAGCCCTTCGTTGTACGCGGCGACGAGTTCTCTCCGGACAGAAGGAGGAAGTGTTGCAGACATCGCGATCACGGGCACGCCGTAGGCGGCAAGCCACGTCAGAATCCTGCACAGGTATTGCCGCATGTACTCGTCAGCCGCATGGATTTCGTCGAGCACCACGACTTTTCCGCTCAAGCCGAGGTGTCGCAAGGCGACGTGCTTGGAACAGAGGGCGCCCAGGAGGATCTGATCGATGGTGCCGACGACGAAGTCGGACATCGTAGCGAGTTTGCTGCGGCCGGTCAGGAAACGGTGGGCGATGACGGACCCGTGCTCGAAGGCCCCGCTGGCCGGGTCGGAGTCGAAGATGGGGGACATCCGCGGGATATCCCGATAATCCGTATTGAATGCAGACTTGCCATGTGCGAGCCCGATGGACAGGGTCTGCGAGCCCTGGATCGCGCTGATCCACTCCTGTACCGGTCCGAAGATCCCATCTGCGGTCGCCTGAGTGGGCAGTGCGAATATCGCACCGCCGAGGCCGAACCGCGCGGCGAGGACCTCGCTCGCGCCGAAGGCTGCTTTCGTCTTGCCCTCACCGGTCGGTGCTTCGAGGATGAGTAGCTCAGGTCGCTTGACCTCGTGTGCCAGTGCGACGATGCCCGTTTGAACCGGTCGGGGATTATCGAGCCCAAGATGGGCGGCGAACAGGCTCCCGTCACCGGGTATGTCGGATACCCAGGGCAGGGGCAGTCCGAGGCGCAGCATGGCGGCCTCGGCGGCTCCTGGATGCCGCGGAGCTGTCGTCAGGGCGAACAGTTCCTGGTTGGATGCGATCCAGTCGGCGAGAATCGTCAGTCCTGCAGCAATGAGCGCCGCAGGTTGACCCGGACGAACGGTCGAGAGTCGCTGTAGATCTGCCGGGGAGAGGTGGGCGTTCGCTGCGGCGAAGTCCGCCAATTCGAACTGCACGCGCGACCAGTCTGTGCCAGTGCCGAGGAGTGCTGGGTCGCCTTCGTACTCTCGGGGCGGCGGACGGAACGACCCGTGGTGTCCGAGCGGGATCGAGGCGTAGACCGGCGAGAGTCTCGGGGGGAAGCCGTGCCTGGCTTCCAGCCACTCACACAAGATTAGGAACGTCGCCATCGAATGTGGCAGCTTCGAGCGATTCCGATGGACGGCGGGGTGAAACTCCAATTCAGCGTCGGAGATCCTGTCGCGGAGACCGTCAACTTGGACAGCGAAGGCCGGGGAGGCTTTTCCAAGGTCGTGTGCTGCTGCAAGCCAGATGACCGTCTTCCTGGCGAGCCCCGAATCGCCGTCCAGTGCCGAGATGAGTACCTGTTTGGTCGCTTGCGGCAGGAACTGGTCCCAAAGGTGTTCGGCGACCGCCGCGGTGTCGGTTATGTGCTGGTAGAGAGGCATCCACTCGGCACCGTCCTTGTAGTCGGACTTGGCCCACTGCGCGCGGGCTGATGGCGAGAGTTCGTCGATGGACGGCGAACTGTCGTACCCGTGTGGTGTGGTGTGAGCCATAAACATTAGAGTAGATCAATTAACCGAAGAAACCAATATCTAATTCAGACATTTGCTTAGTGCACGTTGACGAGGCCGGACCGCACTGCAATCCGTCCTTTCCAGCCCCGCGTGAGCAGGGAGCACGTATCCAGGAGGCTGGTCAGAGACCAACATCTACGGATCATCCCGACGGGCGGGAAGCCGTCTCGTTGAGTAGGGGACGGCTGAGGAGAGGGTAACCTGCTCGCATTCTGCTGTTCTCGCGGCTGGGTGGGTGAGGGGGGTCGAATGGTGGGTAGGTGCCTTTCTTGGTGACGACCGCCGCCGGGGAATATCAGTCGTAGGCTGCGACGGTGCCTGAGAAGACGATCGACCTCCCCGACCTGACCGGACAGACCTGGCTCGTCACCGGCGCGACGAGTGGGGTCGGGTTGGAGACGGCCAGGGCGGCGTCCCGGGCAGGAGCGCGGGTGATCCTCGCCGTCCGTGACACCGAGCGCGGGCGGCAGGTGGCGGCGCAGTTGCCCGGTGAAACCCGGGTGGTGGAGGTCGACCTCGCCTCGCTCGAGAGCGTCCGCCGGGCGGCGGGCGAGCTGACCGGCGTCGGTGGCGGCGACGCGGAAGAGCGGGTCGGCGGGCAGATCGGCGGGCAGATCGGCAGGGTGGCCGGCGAGAAAGCCGACGGGGAGGTCGAACAGATCGACGTGCTGGTCAACAACGCCGGCGCCATCACCCCACGCCGGTGCGAGACCGCCGACGGGTTCGAGATGCTCCTCGGCGTCAACGTGCTGGGCCCGTTCCTGCTGACGAACCTGCTGTTGCCGCTGGTGCGGCGACGGGTGGTGATCGTCGCGTCCAACGCCCACAAGAGTGGATCCTTCGATGTCGATGACCCGCATTTTCGCCGTCGACGGTGGACCCCCGCCGCGGCCTACGCCCAGTCCAAGCTCGGCGACATGCTGTGGGGCCTGGCGCTGGACCAGCGGCTGCGGGACGGGAGGGCCGAGGCGGCGGCGGTGGGGGTGGACGTGCAGCTCACCCACCCCGGCTGGGCGGCCACGGGGATCTCCGATGCCACCGGCAACGCGGCGATCGACCGGGTGGTGACCGGTGTGTGTTCGCTCTTCGCCCAGCCCGCCGCGCAGGCCGCGCTCACGACGATGTTCGCCGCGACCCGTCCGCTGCCGCCGTGCAGCTACACAGGGCCGGACGCGATGCAGCACCTGCGGGGGATGCCGACGCTCATCGGACGCAGCGCCGAGGCATCGGACCCGGCGATCGCGGAGCGCTTCTGGGAGTTCGCCGCGGCGGAGACGGCGACGGACTGAGGCCGCCGCGGGCAGGCCGCGGGCTCGCGTGAGGGTTAGTGCAACCGAGGGGTTGCACTACGGCTGCGCCCGTGCCATGGTGGAGCCACAGGTGCACCCCGCGACCCAGCATCCACCGAGCGGAACGCACCGCGAGGGAGGGAAGTCCCATGAGCGAGAACCGAACGGCCGGAACCGGACCCGATACGACCACCGACGACGTGCCGGACGAGATCGTCCGCAGCATCCGCATCGACGCCGAGGCGCAGACCGTGTGGGGCATCATCTCGGAACCGGGATGGTTCATCAACGACGGCGAGTGGACCGAGCACGAGATCACCACCGAGGGTGACGTCTCGCGGGTGGTGGACCCGGTGCACGGCGAGTTCAGCATCCGCACCGTCGAGTTGGACCCGCCCCGCCGTGCGATGTTCCGCTGGCTGGGCGGGCAGGTCGGCAGCGTCGACGAGTTCCCGTCCAACACGATCGAGTTCACCGTCGAGCCGCAGGGTTCCGGCGTGGTGCTCACGGTGCGGGAGACCGGATTCGCCGGCCTGAGCAGCGACGCGGTGGTGCGCCGCCAGCGGTTCGAGGAGAACTCCGCCGGGTGGGAGACCGAACTCGACCTCGCCCGGCGCCGGGCGGAGGATCAGGCGTGAGCGACGCCCCCACCGACTCCCGCGCGGCCGAGGGGGAGGGGCTGTCGGACCTGCTCGCGCCCGAGGCGGACGGCGTCTTCGCCGCTCTCGCCGACCGGACCCGCCGCCGCATCCTCGTCCGTCTGGCCGATCGGCCGGACGACGCCGGCGCGGTGGCCGCCGACCTCGGGATCAGCAGGCAGGCGGTGGCCAAACACCTGCGGATGCTGGTGGACTCCGGGCTCGTCACCGCGAGCCCACAGCAGCGACGGCAGGTCCACGCGGTCCGGCCCGATCGGATCTGGGAGATCTCCGATCTGCTCGGCGCGGTGTCCCGGGGCTGGGATCGGAGGCTCGCCCTGGTCAAAGATCATGCCGAGCGCGCCGAACACGCCGAACACTCCCGGCGCGCAGAGTGACCGCAGGTCAGGTGAGGTGGTCGAACTCGCCGTCGACCCAGGCGGCGTAGCGCTCCGCCGAGCGCTGGACGGCACCGCGGGCGTCCCGCGGCACGCAGCCGCCGAAGTTGCTGTAGATGCGGTCGAAGTCGTAATGCGAGACGTGGTCGGCGATCCGGCGGACGACGGCGCCGGACAGCGGCATCCAGTTGGGGAACGAGCGCATGAAGGTCACCCACCCCGGATCCGCGACCGAACCGATCGTGTCACCGGTGAACAACACGCCGCGACCGTCGGAGGAGGTCCAGTGCACCACCACACTGCCCGGGAAATGCCCGCCGGGCTGGGACGCGCGCACGCCCGGCACGATCTCGATCTCGCCGCCGTCCGCCGGGTCCGCGGTGTGGCCCCCGCCCCACACCACCGTGTTGCCCGGCCGCAGGCCCAGCCACTGCTCGTCCGGCGCGGAGACGTAGACCGGGCAGTCGTCGAACGCCGCCGACCAGAGCGACTGCACCCCGTACATGTGCGGATGCGAGGCGATGATCGCGGCGAGGCCGCCCCACCCGCGCACCGCGGCGACCGCCTCGTCGCTGATGTAGTTCGGCGCCTCCACCAGCACATTGCCGTGCTCGGTGCGGATGAGCGCCGGCTTCTGCCCGATGCCGGGGCAGTTGACCTGCACGAGGTTGAGGACGTCGGTCTCACGCTCGGCGAACTCGATCGACGCGCCCCGGGCTCGGGACTCCTCCGGGTCGGTCCACCGCTGCCCACCGGACGGCACGTACTGGCGCTCGTCCGCGCAGATCGGGCACACCTCCGGTAGCGGCTCCGCGCGCTCGACCCCACAGGTCGCGCACTGGGTCACCGAGCCCACGGGTGCGCCGCCCGCGTCCGCACCGCGGCCGGGGCTCACGGCATGTCCCCCTCGATGTCGACGGCATGCCAGTCGTCGCCAATCTGCAGCTCGAGCGACCCGTCGACGGGGAGCTTCTCGGACTGGCTGGAGACTGCGGACTCAAGTGCCTCCTGGGCGTTGTCGAAGTCGCCGAGGTCGATCGTCTGGTCGGGGGTGTGGAGGCGGTAGTGGGGCATGCCACGATTGTTCCTGCCGTACGCCCGGG
>NZ_JAALDT010000091.1:0-6082 GCF_014144995.1 Dietzia sp. DQ11-71
CGCCCGCCCCTTTCGGGGCGGGCGGCCTCGTCGTCTTTCGCGGGACGGGAGTTCCCGGGCGGTCAGCCCGGCGGGATCACTCGATTCGCGACGGGTGCCGCGTCAGGGCCATGACCTCGATGTCCATGTACGGGAACAGCGGCAGCCCCTGGAGGATCTCGTGCAGTTCGTCGCCGGACTCGACATCGAAGATGCTGATGTTCGAGTACCGGCCCACGATGCGCCACAGCTCCCGCCACGTGCCGGAGCGCTGCAGCTCCTGGCTGTAGGCCTTCTCACGGGCCAGGGTGTCGGCGCGGACCTCGGGGTCCAGGTCATTGGGGATGGTGACGTCCATGCGGACGTGGAACAGTGCCATCGTCTGACTCTCTTTCTGAGGGTGGTTGTGCCGCGATCAGCGGCGGGTGAACTTGTCGACGGCGTCGTGGTCGAGTTCGACGCCCAGCCCGGGTCCGGGCGGCAGGTGGACCCGGCCGGCCTCGTAGCAGATCGGGGTGGTGACGTAGGTCTCGGCGAGCAGCAGCGGCCCGAAGAGCTCCGAGCCGTAGTTGAAGCCGGGCTCGGCGCACGCGAGATGCAGTGAGGCGACGGTCCCGATCGGCCCCTCGAGCGACGTGGCGGCGTGGCAGGCGATCCCGGCCGCGCGGGCGATCGCCACGACCTCCTTGCCCCGGGTCAGTCCACCGAGCTTGGTGGTCTTCACCGCGATCACCCCGGCCGCGTCCCGACGTGCCACCTCGAGGGCGTCGTGCGGGGACTGGACCGACTCGTCGGCCATGAACTGCACCGGCAGCGAACGGTTGAGCTCGGCCAGCACCTCGATCTGCTCGGTGGGGGTCGGCTGCTCGATCAGCTCGATGCCGGCCTCGACGAGCGCCGGGAGGTGGACGTTCGCGGTGAACCGGTCCCAGCGTGCGTTGATGTCCACCCGAAGGCCCGCCCGCCCGTCGAGGCGCTCGGCCAGCGCCGCGATGCGGGCGACGTCCTCGGCCGGGTCCAGGGCGCCCATCTTCAGCTTGAACGTGCGGTGACGGTCCGCGGCGAGGAGCTCGTCGATCTCCTCGACCATCTCCTCGAGCGGCATCGCGCCCAGGGCCCACGTGCACTCGATCGAGTCGCGGACCGCTCCGCCGAGCAGCGAGCGCACGGGTACGTCCAGCGACCGGGCCCACGCGTCGAACATGGCGATCTCGAGGGAGGCCTTGGCGAAACGGCCGCGGGCCACCACGCCCTCCATCGCCTCGAGGACGGCGGGGATCTCGTCGACCCGCCGACCGACGGCCACGGGGGCCAGGTACTTCTCCACCAGGACCTGCATGGTCTCGGCGGACTCGCCTCCCCACCAGGGGCCGCCCGGTGTGACGCCTTCGCCGTAGCCCACGACCCCGGACTCGGTGGTGACCGCCACGAGCAGGATCGACTGGGCGGTGGCGGTGGTGGTGGCGAACTTGTGCGGCCTGATGAGCGGCACGTCGAGGATCCGTGTCTCCACGGAACGGATGGTCAGGTCAGACATCGTCGAGCCCTTCGTGTTGGTGGTCCGGCCGGATCGACCGCCGACGCCCCGGCCGCTCGTGGCGGCCGGGGCGGGCGGGGATTGCAGACGAGGTCGTCGCCGGTCAGGCCACGAAACGCTTGTCGGAGACGGGGTCCAGGACGAAGTCGTAGACGACCTCGTCGATCCCGTCGGCGTTGGGCTTCGGGTCCAGGATCAGCTCGGGCTTGACGGCCCCGGCCACGTCGTCCTCGACCCACTTTCCACCCTGGAAGTACAGCTGGGTGGTGATGAGGCGCTTGCCCGGGGCGGTGACCTTCAGGTGCAGGTGCGCCGGACGCCACGGGTGGCCACCGTAACTGGCGATGAACTCACCGGTCGGTCCGTCGTGCGGGATCTGGTACGGGGCCGGCTGGACCGTGGTGATGTGGAAGTTGCCCTCGGCGTCCGTGGTGAAGGTGCCGCGCAGGTTCCACTCCGGGATACCCATGCCGTCGTCGAACTGCGAGTAGTAGCCGTCGGCGTCGGCGTGCCACAGCTCGACGGACGCGCCCTCGATGCCCGTGCCGTCCAGGTCGCGGACCTGGCCCTTGAACACGAACTGCGTGCCCTTCTCGTCCTCGCGCATCGGCATGACGCCCTTGGCACCGAGGTCCGGGGCGTTCGGCACGTAGTAGGGGCCCTCGATGGAACCCTTGGTCCCGTTGAAGATGCGGCTGTTGGAGTCCTCGATGAAGTGCTCCAGGAACACGTCCAGCCAGAGCGGCCATTCGCCACCCTCGCCGACCTCGATGAGCCACTGCTTGAGGACGCGGTACTCGTCGTAGGTGACCTCGTGCTCGAAGATCACCTCGGACAGCTTGGTGAGCACGTCCTTGTAGATGGCGGCCGCACGCTCGGTGCTCGTGTCGGACGTGAAGCGGCTGCCCTTGAACTTGTCCGTCGCGGCGGAGCCGGAGCCGGCGGCGGTGGGCACTGCGGTGCTGGTCATGACGCTCCCTCTGGTGGGGTCGGGGTGGGGGTCGGATCGGACCGGTGGGGCCCGGTCGATGTCCCTACTGTGCGCCGCATTCGATGTGTCGTCAATCACCGTCCACAACATATGTAGAAGACATCTCGTGCGCGAAGCGAACACTTTTCAGGCAATAGCGCAGGTCTCGCGCCTGAGGCGTGCAAAGTGTTCGCATTGCGAACGCGGCGCACCTAGGTATGACTAGGAAGAACCCTAGTGTGATCGAAGACACAGTAGGGCACCGTGGAGGAACACCGGCAGCAGGCCGCAACGTCGCGGTAGGAACCGACCCACGCTAGGAGCCCTCGATGTCAGATCGACTCGACCACGTCCAGGCCACCCTCGAGACCGCACTCGAGGACCGGCCCGCGGACGGCATCATCCGCGCCAACCGTCGCATCTTCACGGACGAGGAGATCTTCGAACTCGAGATGAAGCACATCTTCGAGGGCAACTGGGTCTACCTGGCGCACGAGAGCCAAATCCCGGAGGTCGGCGACTACTTCACCACCGACATCGGCCGCCAGCCCGTCGTGATCACCCGCGGCAAGGACGGGCAGCTCAACTGCCTCATCAACGCCTGCTCCCACCGCGGCGCTATGCTCTGCCGGCGCAAGACCGACAACCGCACCACCCTGACCTGCCCGTTCCACGGCTGGACGTTCTCCAACTCCGGGGAGCTGCTGAAGGTCAAGGACCCGCGGGACGCCGGGTACCCCGAGCAGTTCAACACCGACGGCTCGCACGACCTGCGTCGCGTGGCACGCTTCGAGAGCTACCGCGGGTTCCTGTTCGGCAGCCTCAACCCGGACGTGCTCCCGCTGGAGGAGCACCTCGGTGACAGTCGCACCATCATCGACATGCTGGTCGACCAGTCCCCCGAGGGACTGGAGGTCCTGCGCGGCTCGTCCACCTACACCTTCGACGGCAACTGGAAGCTCCAGGCCGAGAACGGGGCCGACGGTTACCACGTGTCGGCCACCCACTGGAACTACGCGGCGACCACCGCGCGCCGCTCGTCGGGTGAGTCCAAGAACGAGACCAAGGCGATGGACGCCGGCACCTGGGGCAAGCAGGGCGGCGGCTACTGGTCGTTCGAGCACGGCCACCTGCTCCTGTGGATGTGGTGGGGCAACCCCGAGGACCGGCCGCTGTGGGACCGCCGCCAGGAGCTCGCCGACCAGATCGGCACCAAGAAGGCCGAGTTCATGGTGGGAGCCTCCCGCAACCTGTGCCTGTACCCGAACGTGTACCTGATGGACCAGTTCTCGAGTCAGATCCGCCACTTCAAGCCCGTCTCGGTGGACAAGACCGAGGTGACGATCTACTGCATCGCCCCCAAGGGTGAGAGCGCCGAGAACCGCGCGGCCCGGATCCGCCAGTACGAGGACTTCTTCAACGCCACCGGGATGGCGACCCCGGACGACCTCGAGGAGTTCCGGTCCTGCCAGAAGACCTACCTGGCGGACGTCGCGCCGTGGAACGACATGACCCGCGGCAGCACCCACCAGATCACCGGCCCGGACGAGACCGCCCGCGGTCTGGGCATGGAGAACGTGCTGTCCTCCGGGGCCAAGACCGAGGACGAGGGGCTGTACCCGATCCAGCACGCCTACTGGCTCGAGACCATGCAGCGCGCGCTCGAGGCCGAGACCGCCGCCCGTGATGCCGCCGAGGCTCAGGCCCGCGAGGACGACGAGCGTCGGGCCCGGGAGCGCACGACCGTCCCGGCCGACGCCTGACCCGGCCCGGGTCGACCGCACGCCCCACCCCCGCCCCACGAAAGGCCTGACCATGACCGCACCCGCCGTGGCGTCGATCTCCGTCGACGAGATCTCCGCCTTCCTGTTCCGCGAGGCACGACTGCTCGACGACCGCCAGTTCGAGCAGTGGATCGAGTGCTACCGCGAGGACGCGATGTACTGGATGCCCGCCTGGGACGACGACGGTGAGCTCACGACCGACCCGTACTCGGAGATCTCGTTGATCTTCTACCCGAACCGGGCCGGTATCGAGGACCGGGTGTTCCGCATCCGGACCGAGCGCTCCTCCTCGACGTCACTGCCGGAACCGCGGACGAACCACCTCATCAGCAACATCGAGGTGCTCGACCGCCGACCCGGAGAGGTCGACATCCGCTTCAACTGGCTGTCGTCGTACTTCCGGTACAACACCACCGACCAGTACTTCGGCACGTCCTTCTACACCCTCGACGTCACCGGTGAGTCCCCGCTGATCACCTACAAGAAGGTGGTCCTGAAGAACGACTACATCCACCACATCGTGGACGTCTACATGGTGTGATCCCACACCCACGCCGGCGCCCGCCCAGGGCGCCGGCACCCACCCGGTCGCGTGCGCGGCCGACATCGCCAGCGACCTGGAGTGAGACCCCATGAGCTATTCAGTGGCCCTGGCCTTCGAGGACGGCGTGACGCGCTTCGTCAACTGCGGTCCGATGGAGACCGTCGCCGACGCCTCGTACAAGGCCCGGATCAACATCCCCCTCGACTGCCGCGACGGAGCGTGCGGGACGTGCAAGTCCCTGTGCGAGTCCGGTGAGTTCGACGGCGGCGACTACATCGACGACGCCCTCACCGAGGACGAGGCCGCGGCCGGATACTGCCTGCCCTGCCAGATGGTCCCGCGATCCGACCTGGTCGTGCAGATCCCCACCACCTCCGACGTGGCCAAGACGGCCGCCGCGGCGCACCCGGCGACGGTCACGGCCGTCGAGCGCCTGGCCGAGGGCGCGTTCGCACTGTCGGTCGAGTTGGACGACCGCGACGCCCTGGCGTTCCTGCCTGGCCAGTACGTCAACATCTCGGTTCCGGGTACCGACCAGACGCGGTCGTACTCGTTCTCCACCGGAGCGGACTCGCGGCACCTGTCGTTCCTCATCAAGTACGCCTCCGGCGGCGCGATGTCGGAGTACCTGGCCCAGCGCTGCGCCGTGGGCGACCGCCTCGAGCTGACCGGCCCGATGGGCAGCTTCTTCCTCCGCGAGTCCACCCGTCCACTGCTGCTGCTGGCGGGCGGTACCGGCCTGGCGCCCGTGCTGTCGATCCTGGAGACCCTCGCCACCGCCGGCACCACCGACCGGCCGGTCCACCTCATCTACGGCACCTCGTTCGACACCGACGTGGTCTACACGGACCTGCTGGACGAGTTCACCACCCGGATCCCGGGCATGACCTGGGACCTGGTCGTCGCCGACCCGGCCACGACCCACCCGAACAGCGGGTACGTCACGGGGCTGATCCGCCCGGAGCACCTGCATGACGGGACGACCGACATCTACCTGTGCGGGCCTCCCCCGATGGTCGAGGCGGTGCGCGGATTCCTCGACGACGAGGGCCTGCAGGTGACGCACTTCTACTACGAGAAGTTCACTCCCGCGACCGCGGTGCCCGACCAGTCCGCCGAGCCCGCCGCGGAATCGGCGGAGCCGACGGAGGAGGCCGCCCTCGTCGTCGACACCTCCCCCTCCACCCCGGAGACGGAGCCCGCGGCACCCGCCGCGGCCACCACGGCCCCGGCCGCACCACACGGGCCGGCCCGGATCATCTCGCGGC
>NZ_JAALDT010000092.1:0-12526 GCF_014144995.1 Dietzia sp. DQ11-71
GAGCCCGCGGCGGACGAGCCCTGCGCCGCAGCGGTCGCGGGCAGCACCTGGGTGGCGCCCACCGCCAGCGCCACGACACCCGCGGCCTTGAGTGCACCGCGGCGGCTGATCTCGGTGGCGATGTCCCCGAAGTACGGGTTGTCGGTGGCGTTGGGAACCGGCGCGGCGCACTGGTCCCCGCACTTGTAGACACAGGTCACGTGCTGTCGGTTGGAGATCCCCGGCGTCGGGGCGGTGGCGATCGGGAGCAGGCGGCGGACGGACATTCGAGTCTCCTGGAGGCGTCAACAGTCGTAGTGGACGCATGCACGCTAGGCGCGCGGGACGACCGGGCGGCCGCGCGCAGGCCACGCCCGGATGAACTGTGTGCGCAGTGCGGGTGAACTCCGCTCCGGGCCGCTACAGTCACCCGTGTTCGCCCTCTATCTCGGATCGTCCGGCACGTTCCTGCCGGTGAAGGGAAATATTTCTCATGGCCTCGGTGACCTTCGAGAACGTGTCCATCGTCTATCCGGGGGCGGCGCGACGCAGCGTCGACCGCCTGGACCTGGAGATCGCCGACGGCGAGTTCCTCGTCCTGGTCGGACCCTCCGGCTGCGGAAAATCGACGACCCTGCGCGCCCTGGCCGGCCTGGAGGACGTGGCGGCGGGACGGATCCTCATCGGTGACAGGGACGTGACGGGCACCGAGCCCAAGGACCGCGACATCGCGATGGTGTTCCAGAACTACGCGCTGTACCCGCATTACACGGTCCGCGAGAACATGGGTTTCGCACTGAAGCTGGCCAAGGCGTCCAAGTCGGAGATCACGGAGCGCGTCGACCGCGCGGCGGAGATGCTCGACCTGGTGCCGTATCTCGACCGCAAGCCCAAGGAGCTGTCCGGCGGCCAGCGTCAGCGCGTGGCCATGGGACGGGCGATCGTGCGCAACCCGCAGGTCTTCCTCATGGACGAGCCGCTGTCCAACCTCGACGCCAAGCTCCGGGTGGCCACGCGCGCCCAGATCGCCAAGCTGCAGCGGGACCTGCACACCACGATGATCTACGTGACGCACGACCAGGTCGAGGCCATGACGATGGGCGACCGCGTCGCGGTGCTCAAGGACGGGGTGCTCCAGCAGGTCGACGCCCCGCGCGAGCTCTACAACAACCCGGTCAACGCCTTCGTGGCCGGCTTCATCGGGTCACCGTCCATGAACCTTTTCGACGCCCCGGTCGCCGACGGGGCGGTGGACCTCGAGGGGTTCCGCGAGCCCGTGCCCGCCGGCTCGGGGTCGAGGGTCACCGTCGGCGTGCGGCCCGAGCACCTGCGGATGGCCGCGGAAGGCCACGGGCTGGAGGTGACGGTGGACCTGGTGGAGGAGCTCGGGGCGGACAGCTACCTGCATTGCTCGACCCGCGACAACCACCCCGTGGTGTACCGGGCGGAGTCGGGTGACCACCCCCGCAAGGGCGACACCATGTACCTCGAGGCGCTCGACGACGAGGTGCGGTTCTTCGACGTGGAATCCGGTCTGAGACTGCGCTGACCCCGTGGGCCGGGGCCCGTGCCAACAGCGATGCACGCCGGCGTCCGCCCCGATCGGGTGTTGCTAGAGTGACTCCTGTGACCTCGCTCCCGTGACCGTCCTGGTGGCGGGAGCGACGGCGCGTCGGTCGCGTGTCCGCACGTGGTCCCGCGCCACCGCCGTCTCGTGGGTTACGCTCAGCAGGTCCTCAGTGAGACCCGCGTCACAGGCGGCACCGGTCCACTGCCCCGTCGGCACTCGCCGAGGGGAGTCGAGACACGACAGTAGGAGAGAGCGCATGGCCGTTCACGGCAGGTTCCTCAAGGCGGCGGCGGCCGCCTCCGTAGTCGCCCTGGTATCCACGGCGTGTGGATCGGGTGGCGATGAATCCGACGAGCAGGCGCAGGCCGGCACCTCGGGCGTCGGCCCCATCACCTTCGCGATGGGCAGCAACGACACCGACAAGCTCCGTCCCGTCATCGAGCAGTGGAACGCGGAGAACCCCGACCAGGAGGTCACCCTCCGCGAGCTGCCGGCCGAGCAGGACGGGCAACGCGACACCCTGACGCAGTCGCTCCAGACCGAGAGCGGCGAGTACGACGTGTTCGCCCTCGACGTCACCGACACCGCGTACTTCGCGGCCAACGGGTGGCTGCAGCCGATCGAGAACGAGACCGAGGTCGACACCTCCGGGCTGATCGAGGCCGCCGTCGACTCGGCGACCTACAACGGCACCCTCTACGGCGTGCCGCAGAACACCAACGCCCAGCTCCTGTACTACCGCACCGACCTCCAGCCGGAGGCGCCCGCCAACTGGGAGGAGCTCGTCTCCTCCTGCGAGGCTGCGGAGGGTGCGAACGTCGACTGCCTGCAGACCCAGCTCAGCCAGTACGAGGGTCTCACCGTCGCCGCCACCCAGTTCATCCACAGCTGGGGCGGGCAGGTCGTCGGTGAGGACGGGAAGACGCCCGAGCTCGACACCGAGGAGGCGCGTGCGGGCCTGACCGCCCTCGTCGACGCCTACAAGGGCGGCGTCATCCCCCAGAAGACCGACGCGTTCACGGAGGAGGAGACCGCGCAGGCCTTCCTCGCCGGCGAGACCATGTACTCCTACAACTGGCCGTACATGTACGAGTCGGGCCAGTCCGACCCCACGTCCCAGGTCCAGGGTGACTTCCAGGTCGCCCCGATCGTCGGCGAGGACGGCCCCGGTCAGTCCACGCTCGGTGGCTACAACAACGCGATCAACGTGTTCTCCGAGAACAAGGAGACCGCGCGGGCCTTCCTCGAGTTCATCATCTCCGAGGACGTCCAGATGGGCTT
Organism: Dietzia sp. DQ11-71; assembly: GCF_014144995.1. Taxonomy (NCBI): domain Bacteria; kingdom Bacillati; phylum Actinomycetota; class Actinomycetes; order Mycobacteriales; family Dietziaceae; genus Dietzia; species Dietzia sp. DQ11-71. The sequence continues at coordinate 2,831 of NZ_JAALDT010000092.1, forward strand.
CGCCGAGCAGTCGTTCCCGCCGGTGCTGTCCTCGATCTATGACGACGAGGCGCTCCAGCAGGAGTTCCCCTACATGCCGGCGCTGAAGGCGGCGCTCGACAACGCCGAGCCGCGCCCGGTCACCCCGTTCTATCCGTCCGTGTCCAAGGCGATCCAGGACAACACCTTCGCCGCGCTTCACGGGGAGAAGGACGTCGAGCAGGCCCTCAACGACATGTCGGCCGCGATCGAACAGGCACAGTGATTCACCGAGCACACTGATTCACCACGCACGGTGATCCACCGGGCACGGTGAACGAGCGAGGTCAGCGATCACGGCAGTCCGGATGATCGACACGGTCCGGCGACAGACGGCTGTCGGACCAGGGCAGGTGGGCCCCGGGTAACGTTCCCGGGGCCCACCGGTCTACCTGGTGGGGCGGGCGCGAATCCGGCGAGGAGCGAGGCGATGACGACGAGCGAGAAGTCCCCGGCGCCACTGGTCGAGAAGAAGTTCGACTGGCGGCCGGTGTGGATGGTGGGTCCGGCCCTGGCCATCCTCGCGGTGGTGATCGGGTATCCGGTCATCCGCGCGGTGTACCTGTCGTTCATGGCCGACCGCGGCCTGGACCCGGCCACGGGCATGTTCTCGGAGGGCGGGTTCGCCGGCTTCCAGCACTACCTCTACTGGCTGACGCAGGCCTGCCCCGCTCCCGGCGGCGACGGCACGGTCACCTGTCCGCCGGGCGTCTCGTCCGTGGACTTCTGGCCCGCCATGGGCAACACGCTGTTCTTCACCGTCACCACCGTCTCCCTCGAGACGGTACTCGGTTTCGCCATGGCCGTGGTCATGGGCAAGAGCATCTGGGGACGCTCCCTGCTGCGTGCCGCCGTGCTGGTCCCGTGGGCGATCCCCACCGCCGTCACGGCCAAGCTGTGGGCGTTCATCTTCGCCCCCAACGGGATCGCCAACACCATCCTGGGCACGAACATCGCCTGGACCACCGACCCGTTCTACGCCCGTATGGCCATCATCATCGCCGACGTGTGGAAGACCGCGCCGTTCATGGCGCTGCTCATCCTCGCCGGGTTACAGATGATCCCCGGTGACGTCTACGAGGCGGCCCGCGTGGACGGCGCGTCCCGCTGGCAGCAATTCGTCCGCATCACCCTTCCGCTGGTGCGTCCCGCCCTCATGGTGGCGATCCTGTTCCGCACCCTCGACGCGCTGCGCATGTACGACCTGCCCGTCATCCTCGTGTCGGCCAACTCCAACTCGCCCACCGCGACCGTGTCGATGCTGGTGGTCAACGAGATGAGAATGGGCAACTTCAACAGTGCCTCCGCGATATCGACACTGGTGTTCCTGCTGGTCTTCGCCGTCGCGTACATCATGGTCAAATTCCTCGGCGCGAACGTCGTGGAGGATCGCACGGGCAAGAAGGGGGAGATCCGGTGAGTCACCGAGCGTCTGAACCGAGCACCTCGCCGACCATGCCGACGACCACCCCGTCGTCGTCGTCGACCCCCGGCCCCGACCGGCGCCGCGACGACGAGGACATCAAGCCACCACGCAAACCGCTCGGCCCCACCGTCAGCACCTACGTCGGCGCGCTACTCATCCTCATCTGGGGACTCGCGCCGTTCTACTGGATGCTGGTGACCGCGTTCCGCGACAACCGGTTCATCTTCTCCGCCAGCCCGGTGCCCTCGCACCTCACGCTCGACAACTTCCGTGAGGCGCTGGCCACGGACGGCGGCAACAACTTCCTGGGCGCGATCATCAACTCCGTGCTCATCAGCTCGATCACCACCGCCCTCGCGCTGACGTTCGGCGTGTTCACCGCCTACGCCCTCGCCAGGGTCGACTTCCGGGGCAAGTTCCTCGTCACCGGGATCATCCTCGCCGCGTCGATGTTCCCCGGCGTCGCCCTGGTCACGCCGCTGTTCCAGCTGTTCACGGACATCGGCTGGATCGGCACCTACCAGGCGCTCATCATCCCCAACATCTCGTTCGCGCTCCCGCTGACCATCTACACGCTCACGTCGTTCTTCAACGACCTGCCGTGGGAGCTGGAGGAGGCTGCCCGCGTCGATGGTGCGACCCGCGGCCAGGCGTTCATCAAGATCATCCTCCCGCTCGCCGCGCCGGCCCTGTTCACCACCGCGATCCTGGCGTTCATCATCACGTGGAACGAGTTCGTGCTCTCGCAGCAGCTGTCCACGACCGCGACCGAGCCCGTGACGGTGGCGATCGCCCGGTTCTCCGGGGTCAACCCGTACCTGCCGCCGCACGCGGCGATCATGGCCGCCGGCGCGCTCGTCACCGTGCCGCTGGTGATCATGGTGCTGATCTTCCAGCGACGGATCATCTCCGGCCTCACCGCCGGCGGCCTGAAGAGCTGATCGGCGGTGGCTCGGAGCGGCGGTGACGCCCTGGGCGCCCGGCAGCGGCTGGAGGTCATCGGCGGGTTCGTCGGGTTCTTCACCGTGCTGGCGTTGGTCAACGCGGTGGGCTTGATCCTCACCGGGCGACCGTCGATCTTCGCCTCGCTCGTGCTGGTGCTCATGCTGGTGGCGTCGTGGTACACCTACCGGACGTGGCGCCGGGTCGACCGGGCGGTCAAGCGGGGCTGACCCGCCGCGGCCCGCGCCGACACGCGCCCGCCCCAGCCCGCCCGGCCCGCCCCGGTTCCAATCCAGCCCGAAATCCGCTACTCGGAATGCGGATTCGCTACGCCGATCGGGATAGCGGATCCGGATTCGGAGTAGCGGATTTCCGGCGCCGACGGGCAGGTTCAGCGCCGGCGCGCCGGCTTATCGCCCGTCGCGCCAGGCCACCAGCGACTCGACCAGGTCCAGCGGGTAGTCGGGGCCGTTGAGCCCGACCGTGAAGAGGGTGACGCCCTCGGCGTGCAGGTTCTCGGCGAGCCGCTTCGCCTCGTCGGGCGAGCTGGCCCCGCCGATCTCCGTCGACCGCTCGATCTCGCCCGGATCGCGCCCCACGTCCGCGCAGTGCCCGGCGAGCACCTCCGACTTGTGGCGGTAGGTCTCCACGTCCACGAACGAGTGCCAGATGTCGGCGTGGCGGGCCACGTGTCGCAGGGTCTTCTTCTCACCGCCGCCACCGAGCAGCACGGGGATGTCCCTCGTCGGGGCGGGGGTGAGCGTGGCGAAGCGCTGCTCAATCCGCTCGAGGGAGTGCCCGAGGTCGTCGAGCCGCGAGCCCTTGGTGCCGAACTCGTAGCCGTACTCGGCGTAGTCCCGCTCGAACCATCCGCTGCCCAGGCCCAGGATGAGGCGGCCGCCGGAGATGTGGTCGACGGTCCGGGCCATGTCGGCGAGCAGGTCGGGGTTGCGATAGGTGTTGCAGGTGACCAGGGCGCCGATCTCGACGCGTTCGGTCTGCTCGGCCCACGCGGCCAGCATCGTCCAACACTCGAAGTGGGCGCCGTCGGGATCACCGTAGAGCGGGAAGAAGTGGTCCCAGTTGAAGACCACGTCCACGCCCGCGTCTTCGGAGCGTCGGACGGCGTCCCGGATCAGTCCGTAGTCCGGCGAGTGCTGCGGCTGGAGCTGGACGGCGATGCGGACCGGGCGCGTGGGGTTCGGGGTCATGCGCCCCATTGTGGGGCGTGGCGCCGCCCCGTGCACCCGCCCCGCGCACCCGGGCCAGGCTCCCGCCCCGCGCACCCGGCCCGTGCGTCTCAGCGCTCGCGCTCCAGGACGAACCAGAAGTGCTCTCCCTCGTGCACGGTGCCTCGCCCGTTCATCACCGCGAGGAGGGTGTCGGGTCCGACGACGGCGAAGTGGTCGATCACCGGCAGGCGGTCGTACACCATGGAGGCGGTCGGGCGGCCGCGGAAGGAGACCTCCCACAGGGACGCCCCGCCCCCGCCGGTCGCCGAGGTGTCCGGCACGACCTCACCGGAGTCGTCGGTGACGAGGATCGGGTCCACCTTGCGGGCCTCGGTGAAGTCCTTGCCCCACCAGCGCATCTGCCCGAGCATGCCGAACATGGGGTGCCCGGTGTCCAGGCCGGTGCCCTTCCAGCGGCTGCCCGCGATGTCGTCGACCCGCGCGGGCTCGAGGGAGTCCCACAGCGCGGAGACGCGGTCCGAGGGGACCGTGTCGAGCGCGAGGATGAGCTCGAACTCGCGCGCGGCGGCGCCCGCGGTCCCGGCGGTGCCGGCCGCCCCGGCGGTGCTCACAGGCCGAGCGTCTTGCCGATGATGTCCCGCTGGACCTCGTTGGTGCCGCCGTAGATGGTGGAGACCACCGCCTGGCGGACCAGACGTTCCATCCCGTACTCGGTGGCGTACCCGTATCCGCCCATGGACTGCATGCACTCGAGCGTGACCCGCTTGCTCAGCTCGGACGCCTTGAGCTTGGCCATGGAGGCCTCGCGGGGGAACAGGGCCGTGGGGTCGGCCTCGTCGACCTTCCTGGCGACCGCGTAGACGAGCAGGCGCGTGGCCTCGATCTCGGTGGCGAGGTCGGCCATACGGTGGCGGAGCACCTGGAAGGAGCCGACGGGGCGGCCGAACTGCTCGCGCTCCTTGATGAAGGTCAGGCAGTCGTCGAACGCCCGCTGGGCCACGCCGAGCTGCATGGCGGCGAGGATGAGGCGCTCGGTATTGAGCCCGGTCATGAGCTGCGCCCAACCGCCGCCGACCTCTCCGATGACGGAGTCGGCGGGCAGGCGGACGTCGGTGAAGTAGAGGTCGTTGACCTCCTTGCCGCCCATGGTCTCGATCCCGGTGATCTGCAGGCCCTCGATGTCCGCGGGCACGTCGAACATCGTGATGCCCTCGTGCTTCTTGCCCGACGAGTCGGTGCGGGCGACGAGCAGGATGCGGTCGGCGAAGTGGGCGTTGGAACACCAGGTCTTCTGCCCGTTGATCACCCAGTTGTCGCCGTCGCGCTCGGCCTTGCAGCGCAGGGCGGCGACGTCGGACCCGGCGCCGGGCTCGGACATCGAGATGGACAGGGTCCCGCCGTTCACGACCAGCTCGAGCGCGCGTTTACGCTGCTCCTCGGTCCCGAACTTCTGGTACGCGGCGGCCGTGATGAGGGTGGGGCCGATGCCGCCGATCGGGGCGAGGCCGCGCAGGGAGTGCTCGAGCAGGAGGCACAGTTCGACGGCGCCGGCGTCGGAGCCGCCGTACTCCTCGGGGACGGTCAGCCCCAGCCATCCGAGCTCGGCCATCTTGGAGTAGATGTGCGGCGAGTGGGTGCCGCCCTCGGTGGTGAGCTCGCGTCGCTCTCGACGCCGTCGACCTCGCGCGCGCAGAAGTCATCGATCGACTTGGCGAATTCACGCTGCTCTTCGGTGAGGATGTCGACCACTTCTCGCCTCGTTTTTCTGTGTGGTTGCCCCGGTATCTGGCACGGGGTGCCGGTTGGGTGCACACTGGACTAATGTGGCTCGTATCACGGTACGCTACATCAAATATATGTAATCGGAAACGAGAGGACCTCAGATGACGACCACCGAGCCCAGCAAGACCGGCCCCACGTTCGCGAGCCTGGACCCCCGCGACGGCACCGTCCTCGCGGAGTACCCCGTCGCCGGTCCCGAGGAGGTCGCCCTCGCCGTGGAGCGTGCGCGTGCCGCGGCTCGCTGGTGGGCGAACCAGGGTCCGCGGGGTCGCCGTGAGTGGCTGCTGGAGTACAAGCGGGCGATCTCGTCCAGGGCCGAGGAGTTGGCGTCCCTGATCTCCGCCGAGACCGGGAAGCCGGACGAGGACGCGACCCTCGAGGTCATGCTCACCGTCAGCCATCTGGAGTGGGCGGCCAAGAACGCGGACAAGGTCCTGCGACGGCGCTCCGTCTCGGCCGGGCTGCTCATGAGCAACCAGGCCGCCTACGTGGAATATCAGCCCTACGGCGTGGTCGGCGCGATCGGCCCGTGGAACTACCCCGCGTTCACCCCGATGGGCACGCTGTCCTACGCCATGGCCGCGGGCAACGCGGTGGTGTTCAAGCCCAGCGAGCTCACGCCGGGTGTGGGCGTGTGGCTGGCGGAGGTGTGGGATTCCCTGGGCGCCTCCCAGCCGCTCATCCAGACGATCACCGGCGACGGCTCGACGGGCGCGGCGTTGTGCAGGGCGGGCGTCGACAAGCTCGCGTTCACCGGCTCCGCCGCGACGGGCCGGAAGGTCATGGCCGCCTGCGCGGAGACGCTCACGCCGGTCGTCATCGAGGGCGGTGGCAAGGACGCCCTGCTCGTCGACTCGGACGCGGATCTCGACGCGGCCGCCGACCAGGCGGTCTTCGGCGCCATGGGCAACGCGGGCCAGACCTGCGCGGGCGTGGAGCGGATCTACGTCCACTCGGACGTCCACGACGCGTTCGTCCAGAAGTTCACGGCCAAGGTCCGCGCGCTCACCCCGGGCAACTCGATCTCCTCCAGCTACGGGCCCATGACGCTGCCGGCGCAGGTCGACATCGTCCGCAGGCACGTCAAGGACGCGATCGCCAAGGGCGGCAGGGCCGTACTCGGCGGCGAGGACTCGGTCGGCGAGAAGATCATCGAGCCGGTCGTCCTCGTCGACGTCCCCGAGAACTCGTCCGCGATCACCGAGGAGACCTTCGGCCCCACCGTCGTGATCAACCCTGTCGCGGACCTGGAGGAGGCCATCGAGAAGGCGAACGCCAGCAGCTACGGCCTCGGCGGTTCGATCTTCACCGGCAACAAGAAGCGGGGGCTGGCCCTCGCGGAGAAGTTGGACGTGGGCATGGTGTCGGTCAACTCGTTCCTCGCGTTCGCCGGCATCCCGGCGTTGCCGTTCGGTGGTTCGGGTGACTCGGGTTTCGGCCGTATCCACGGCGCCGACGGGTTGCGCGAGTTCGCCCGCCCCAAGGCCATCACCGCGCAGAAGTTCGCGGCCCCGCTGAACCTCATGACCATGACCCGCAAGCCGCGTGACATCAAGATCGTCAAGTGGATGCTCGCGAACGTCCAGGGAAGGATGTGAGGTGAGATGACCGCCACCTCCGAGAGAACCGAGGAGGTGACGACGACGACGAGGGCCGCGGCCACCGAGCGGTCCGCCGTGCCCGGGGTGTTCGGACCATGATCCCGGCCGACCTCGTCGCCGACGCCGCCGTCGACCACCCGCTCACGGCAGGGGTCCCGTTCAAGCCCGGGCGCTGGTACTGGCGTGATCTCATCGCGACTCTCGATCCGGTGGCGGACGCGGCGGAGATCCACCGCATCACCTCCGCGTACGAGTTCCCGTGGGACTATCAGCGAGCGCTCGAGCTGGCGCTGTACCGGACCTACTGCATCCCTTCGGTGTCGGCGGTCCTGGAGCAGGCGGGCAACTTCCGCGATCACCCGCAGAAGCGGTACGACGACACCGCGCTGCTCATGGTGGAGCTGGTCGAGCACGGGTACGACTCGCCCCGCGGCAAGGAGGCGCTGCGGGTGATCAACCGCCAACACGCGATGTACGAGATCACCAATGACGACATGCTCTATGTGTTGTCGACGTTCATCTACGAACCGCTCGAGTGGATCGATGCGAACGGCTGGCGGCGTCTGCATCCGAACGAGCGGCTCGCGGCGTTCCACTTCTACCGCGCAGTCGGGGAGCGGATGAAGATCAAGGGGATCCCGCAGGACATCGGGGAGTTCCGGCGCTGGCGGGACGACTACGAGGCGCGCACCATGCGCTACGCCCGGACCAACGAGCTCATCGGGACGTACACGCTCGATCTCATGTGTTCCTGGTACCCGGAGCCGGCCCGGCCGGTGGTCCGCAAGGTCGTGCAGGCGCTGATCGACGACGACATGACCCGCGCCTTCGGCTTCCCGTGGCAACCTCGGGCGTTCCGCGAGGCCGCCTACGCGGCGCTGCGGATGCGGTCGAAGGTGGTGCGGTGGCTGCCGGTCCGCCGCCGCGAGCTCGGGTCCCGTGGGACCGAGAACCGGACGTACCCGGGATACCCGGAGGGTTACCGTCCCGCCGACCTGGGGGCCTGCCCCATCCAGCCGCGCGACCGGGTGGGCGCCTGCCCGGTCGTGCGCGCTCCAGCCGCCGGCTCCACCGGAGCCGCCTGACCCGGCGGAACCGCCGCCGCGCCCCGCGATTTCCGCACGTCGGGACGCCGAACCCGATGCCCGGAGAGGGTGCGTGACCCACGAGGGCGTGAGGGGCACATGGGTGCGCTTTCCGGGTTAGGTGGAACACGGTGTGATCTTGACAACACCGGCTACAGTGGGCATCGCGTAGCGACACTTACACATATATGTGATCGGATCCATGGTCGTTCTGGAGGGACGACGTCATCGCGGTCGGTTGCAGAAGGGATCAGTCGCCGATGCCAAGTCCTGAGGCCACCTCCGGTGGCACCTACGAGGAGGTCCAGCCGTGATCCGCACCCGATTCACCGAGGAGTTCGGCGTCCATCATCCCATCGTCCAGGGCGGCACGATGTGGGTCGGCCGCGCCGAACTCGCCGCCGCCGTGTCCGAGGCCGGCGCGCTGGGGATCATCACCGGACTCACCCAACCCACGCCCGAGGACCTGGTCAAGGAGATCGCGCGCTGCCGGGAGATGACCGACCAGCCGTTCGGCGTCAACCTCACGATCCTTCCCGCGATCTCTCCGCCCCCGTACGCCGAGTACCGGCAGGCGATCGTCGAGTCGGGCGTGAAGATCGTCGAGACGGCCGGGTCCAATCCCAAGGACCACCTACCGGTGTTCCACGAGGCCGGCATCAAGGTGATCCACAAGTGCACCTCGGTCCGCCACGCGATCAAGGCCGAGCAGCTCGGTGTGGACGCGGTATCGATCGACGGCTTCGAGTGCGCGGGCCACCCGGGGGAGGACGACGTCCCCGGCCTGGTGCTCATCCCTGCCGCGGCGGCGAGGCTGTCCATCCCGATCCTCGCCTCCGGCGGGATCGCCGACGCCCGCGGCATGGTGGCAGCACTGGCGCTGGGAGCCGACGGCGCCAACATGGGCACCCGCTTCATGTGCACGGCCGAGTCGCCGGTGGCCGAGCAGGTCAAACAACAGATCGTGGCCAACACCGAGCTCGACACGAAGCTGATCTTCCGGACACTGCACAACACCGCGCGGGTGGCCGCCAACGCCGTCTCCGCCGAGGTCGTGTCGAAAGAGGCCGAGAGTGCCGAGTTCTCCGACATCCAGCACCTCGTCGCCGGAGCCCGCGGACGCAAGGTCTTCGAGGACGGCGACCTGGACGCGGGCATCTGGAGCGCCGGCCAGTGTCAGGGTCTGATCCACGACGTGCCCACCGCGGCGGAGCTCGTCGACCGGATGATGGCCGAGGCTGAGGAGATCATCACCGGCAGGCTGGCCGGGATGGTCGAGGCGGGGGAGAAGGTCCGATGACCGCGACCGGACGTGACGCCATCAAGGTCGACCATGACGACCTGGGCGTGACCACGATCAGTATCAACCGGCCCGACCGGATGAACGCGCTCGACCACCCCACCGTCACCGCGCTGACCGAGCTCATCATCGAACACGGCAGCGATCCGGGCACCCGGGTCATCGTGCTTTCAGGGGAGGGCGGGGCGTTCACCACCGGAGCTGACCTGCAGGCGATCAAGGACGCCGGCGCGGACGCGCCCAGCCCCGACGCGACCATGGCCGGGGCCGCCGCACTGGTCCGCGCGGTCCTCACGGTCCCGGTCCCGGTAATCGCCGCCGTCACCGGCCCGGCGGCCGGGGTGGGCGT
>NZ_JAALDT010000093.1:0-7571 GCF_014144995.1 Dietzia sp. DQ11-71
GCCGGCACCCGACGCCGGCGGACCCGGGTGAGGCACGGGATCGGGGGCGGTCCGGGACTCCCGCATCGCGGAACTGATGCGCGCGAGAGCGCCGTCGAACTCCTCGCTCCACCCGCCACCGGCGACCCAGTCCTCCTCGGCGACCGGAGGCACGGTCCGCAGCGGGGCCGGTGGGGGCGGGGACGGCTCGTCGGGGATGGCGGGCAGGAAGCCGGTGACGTCCGCCAACAGGTCCATCCGGGCGCGGCGGCCCTCGTCCATCCGCCTGCGTTCCGAGCGGGTGAACGCCATGACCGGCAGGGTGAGGAGCAGCGCGGCCTGCCGGCCGGTGAAGCCGAAGCCGAACTTGAGCGCCCGGCGCGCCGCGACCGGTGATTCCGCGTCGCGGATGGCCGCCATCACCGCGTCGAGGTCCTCGCAGGCCCGGAGGATCGCCTCCGCCTCGTCCCAGGACCGCCCGATGTCGTCACCGGGTTCGAACCATCCTCCGACGGCACGCGCAGCGCCCACGACAACCCCCCCTTCTCGTCGACGAACCACACATTCGCCCCCTCAGATCCGCGGGAATCCTACGCCCGCCCGCGCTCCCGTGGCGGTTCCAGGACCAGCACTATGCGGAGACCTCCGGAAGCGCCTGCGGCGGGCCGCATGTGACCCATCTCTCCGCACGCGGGGAGCGCTCTGACCAGTGCCGATGGCGGGACAATCGAACCCACAGGATTGACCGAAGTTTACGCCCGGATCAGTACGTAGGGTCCGAGGTATGCGCAACACCCTCATGCTCGAGGAACGTCGGCCGGACGACACCGGCGCGCCTCACCCGGACGTCGACACCACGCCCGGCGTCAGCAGAGTCGACGCCAGCAGTGTCGACGCCAGCAGTGTCGACGCCCCCCATGCCACCGTCCTCCCGGCGCCACTGACGACGATCATCGCCGTCCTGGCGGGCGGACTGCTCGGCGTCGCCGCGGTCTACGGGGTGGCGTCCAGACTGGCCGGCTCGCTCACCGCGGTCGCGGCCATCGTCATGGTCTTCGCGGTCACGCTGGCCGGCCCCCGGGTCCACGCGGCGGCCCGCACCGAACTCGGGCGGACGATCGCGGTCACGCTCCAGGCGATCGGGTTCGGCGGCGTCGTCGGCGCGCTGGTCATCGCCGCCTGAGCCAGCGCCGACTGAGCCATCCCTATCCTGGTCAGCCCCGCCTGAACCGCGCGGACAACTCGTCGACAGCCGCCTCCTCCACTCCCGCGCCCTCCACGAGATACCGCCGCGCGTCACCGAACTCTCGCGCCAATGCGTCTAGGGACCGGCGGAGATTGGCCTCCTCGACGCCGATGAGCACCTCGATCGCCTCGAGTTTGTCGGGCATCTCCGACTGCACATAGGTACGGATGGAGGAGACGAAGTCCGCGGACATCTCCCGCGTGAGCAGGTAATCCGCGATCACATCCTCCTCCCGGACACCGGCGACCAACTGCACCAGCGCCGAGACCCACCCGGTGCGGTCCTTGCCCGCCGTGCAGTGCACGATCGCCGGGCCGGACGACACGGCCAGGGCGTGGACGGCCCGACCGAACGCCCGCCGCTCGTGATCACCCACCACGAACCGCTCGTATGTCGCGGCCATCTCGCGCCGCGCCTCCTCGGCCCCGGCCAGGCCGGACGCACTGAGGGTCGCCGCCGAGGTGTGCCCGCCCAGCACGTCGATCGGCAGGTACTCGGCCCCGGCGGGGACGACGTCGGGCTGCTTGTCGATCTCGGCGCCGGTGCGCAGGTCGACGACGGTCGAGACGCCGAGTTTCTCGAGCACCGCGAGGTCGTCGTCGCCCACCGCGAGGGTCGTGGACCGGTAGACGAGACCGCGGGCCATCGACCCGGACGGACGGAGTGCGTAGCCCGGGCCGGCCACGTCCCGGAAATTGTGGACGCTGGTGAGTCGGACATCGCTGACGACGAATCCGTCCCGGTCGAGGCCGACCTCGTCGTCGTCGGATCCCCGGACGACACCCTCGTCCACGTCGACGTTCCCGCCGTGTTCGCCGACCATCCCACGCCCCTGTTCGATCCCCGCGCGCCCACGTGGCGCGCCGTCGCCTCGTTCCTACCCGATGCCGGCCGGACACGCCCACCGGGTGCGCCGGTGACCGCCGAGGCTGACACCTGTCAATGTTGCTGGCCGTTTCGCCTGTGCGACGGGGCCCGGTCGCCTAGTGTCCGATCTCATGACCACAGCAGACTTCAATCCCGGGCACGACATGCAGCACGCCACGTTCGGCGACATCCTCATCGAGCGTTCCACCGACGACCACCCGGGACTGCTGTTCGAGGACTCCGCGTGGACCTGGCGCGAGTTCGTGGCCGAGGCCGCCGTCCGCGCGGAGATCCTGCGCGGCTGGGCGGAGGAGCACTCCGGCTCGTACGCGGACCGACCCGACCCCTACAAGCACCTCCACGTGGGCATCCTCCTGGAGAACGTGCCCGAGTACCTGTTCACCCTGTGCGGGGCGGCGCTCGCGGGCGTGACCATCGTCGGCATCAACCCCACCCGGCGCGGCGCCGAACTCGCCTCCGACATCCGGGGCGTGGACTGCGACGTGATCGTCACCGACGTCGACGGCACCGCCCTGCTCGAGGGCCTCGACACCGGCACCGCCGCGCAGTTCGACATCGACTCCGACAAGTGGCGCGGCCTGCTCGCCGATCACGCCGGCGCCGAGCCCCGACTGCACCCGGAGAGCGCCCGCGACCCCCACACCCTGCTGGCCCTGCTGTTCACCTCCGGCTCGACCGGCGCCCCCAAGGCCGTCATGTGCTCGACTGGCCGCATGGCCATGATGGGCACCATCAACTACCGGGGCCTCGTCCGCGACGACGTGGCCTACAGCGCGATGCCGCTGTTCCACGGCAACGCCCTCTTCGCCGCGTTCGCCCCGTCCGCGTACGTGGGCTGCACCTTCGCGATGCGCCGCAAGTTCTCCGCCTCGGGGTTCCTGCCCGACGTGCTGCGGTACAACGCCAGCTACTTCAACTACGTCGGCCGGTCACTGTCGTACATCCTCGCCCAGCCCGAGGTGCCCGAGGAGAAGCAGACGCGCCTGCGGGTCGTCTTTGGCACCGAGGCCTCCGTCCACGACCGGACCGAGTTCGAGCGCCGCTTCGGTGTGACCCCGCTCGAGTCGTACGGCAGCAGCGAGGGCGGCGTGGTGATCAGCCACACCGAGGACACCCCGCCCGGCGCGCTCGGCGTGGCCGGCGCCTACATGGACGTCGCGATCCTCGACGCGGATGAGAACGAATGCCCCAGGGCCGAGTTCGATGCCAACGGCGGCCTGGTCAACGCCGGCGAGGCGATCGGCGAGATCTGCAACGTCACCGGCGCAAAGCTATTTGAGGGCTACTACCGCAACCCCGAGGCCACCGCCGAACGCAACGTCGGCGAGGTCTTCCACACCGGTGACCTGGGCTACCGCGACGCGGACGGGTACTTCTACTTCGCCGGCCGCTCCGGTGACAGGATCCGCGTGGACAGCGAGAACTTCTCCGCCGGGCCCGTCGAGCGCATCCTCGACCGGTTCCCCGGCGTACTCGTCGTGGCCGTCTACCCGGTCCCGGACCCGCGCACCGGCGACCAGGTCATGGCCGCCATCCAGCTCGAACCCGGCGAGGTCTACCTGCGTGGCGGCGCGGCGGGCGACGACGACGTCTACCGGCCGCTCACCGACGCCGACCGCGAGGCCCTGCTCACCGAGTACGAGCTCCACGGGCGCCGGCCCGTGGGGGTGTGACGGCGGGTGGTGTGAGGGCTCGGCCGCTGGCCGGGGAGCGCGCTCAGCGCAGGACGCGCAGCTGGAACGGGTAGTTGATCGTCCGCCCCTGGGTCGCACGAACGGTGCCGATGACGTGGCCGATGATCTGCGCGAGGAAGGACACCGCGAGCAGGATGAGGCCGATGGGCAGGCCGATCACCGTGAGGATGAAGATCCAGCCCACGATGCTCATGATCCACAGGCCGAGGTTGAAGTTGAACGACCCGGCGGCGGCCTGGCGAACGAACGGGCTGCGGTCCTTGTAGATCAGCCACATCACGAGCGGGCCGACGAACGACAGCCACCCGGCCGAGAGCGCCATCGCGATGAGGCTGGACGCGTGCGCCAGTGCCGCGGGGGTGCGGTCGTCCGGGCCGACGGCCGGGGGCTGGTTCCCGTACCGGGGGTCGCCGTACCCGCTCTGTCCGAACTGGTGGTCGCCGTACTGGTGGTAGCCGGGCTGCTGGGTCATGCCTCCAGTGTCCTCGCCGGAAGGGATCCGCGCATCGGGGATGTCCCGGGTCTTCGGTCACGCGGATGTCACACGGCGCGCCTACTGTGGCAGCCATGGCCGATCCCATCAGATCCGACGTGCCCGCCACCGCCTCGGGCGTGACCGAGCCGGACGATTCCGAGCGGCTCGACGACGCCGTGCGGCCCCTGCGCGACGACGTGCGTTTCCTCGGAGCCGTGCTCGGCGACACGGTGCGCGACCAGGCGGGCGGGAAGATCTTCGACCTGGTGGAGACCGCCCGGCGCACCGCGTTCGCCGTCCGCCGCTCGGAGGCCGACCGCGACGAGGTGGCGGCCCTGTTCACCGATGTGCCCGCCACCGAGATGATCCCCGTCATCCGGGCGTTCTCCCTGTTCGCGCTGCTGGCCAACGTCGCCGAGGACCTCCACCAGGAGCGCCGTCGCCGCATCCACACCGCTGCGGGCGAGCCGCCGCCGGACGGGGATCTCGAGGCGACCTGGGCGCGACTGGCCGAGAACGAACCCGAGCCCGCGAGGCTGGAGGCGGTGCGCGCGACGGCCCGGGTGGCGCCCGTGCTCACCGCGCACCCCACCGAGACCCGCCGACGCTCGGTCTTCGAGATCACCCGGCGGGTGCTGGACCTCATGCGCCGCCGCGACGCCCTGCGCACGGGGTCGGACGAGGCGGGGCACCGGGACCGCGTCACCGATGCCGAGCTCGAGCAGGTGGAGCAGGACATCCGCCGGCAGGTGCTCACGCTGTGGCAGACGGCGATCATCCGCAGCCAGCGCCCCCGGATCGAAGACGAGGTCCTGGGCGGCCTGCAGTACCACGAGGCCACGCTCATCGACGTGATCCCGCCGCTCAACGCGGAGATCGCCGACCGTCTCGGCTCCGGCGACCGCCCCGTCGTCCGCCCCGGCTCGTGGATCGGCGGGGACCGCGACGGCAACCCGTACGTCACCGGCGACGTGGTGCGCTTCGCCACCGAGCAGGCCGCCGCGCTACTGCACCGCCACTACACGGAGGAACTGCGGCTGCTCGAGCGGGAGCTGCCCCTCTCGCGGCGGGTCGTGGACGTGCCCCCCGGGCTCAGCGACCTCGCGGACTCGCTGGTGGAGACGGACGGGGAGCTCGCCGCCGCGCGCGAGGACGTGCCGTTCCGCCGCGCCGTGCGGGTGGTCCGCCGTCGGCTCGCCGCGCGGGTGAGGTCCTCGTCGTCGTCACCCGGATCGTCGCCGGACGCGATCGGTCACGACGACGACGAGGCCTACACCTCCCCGGCGGAGATGCTGACCGATCTGGATGTCATCGACGCCGCGCTCGGGGCCTGCGGTGGCGAGCTGGCGCGGTCGCCGCGTCTGCGGGACCTGCGGTGGGCGGTACGGACGTTCGGGTTCCACCTGCAGGCACTCGACATGCGGCAGAACTCGGAGTCGCACGAGGAGGTGCTCACCGAGCTGTTCGCCCTGGCCGGGGTGGGCGAGGACTACTCGGCGCTGGACGAGGACGCCCGGGTGGAGCTGCTGCTGCGCGAACTCTCGCACGACCGGCCGCTGCTCGGCCCGCGCGCGGAGCTGTCAGAGCTGGCGGCCAAGGAACTCGGGGTGATGCGGGCGGCCGCCGCGGCGGTGGACCTGCTCGGCCCGGAGGTGGTGCCGCACTACATCGTGTCCATGTGCGGGACGGTCTCCGACCTGCTCGAGCCGGCGGTGTTGCTGCGCGAGGTCGGATTGTTCTCCGGTGACCCGGCGGAGCCCCGCTCGAGCGTGCGACTGATCCCGCTGCTGGAGACGATCGACGACCTCGCGGCGGGGCCGGACATCCTCGACACGGCGCTCGCGATCCCGCAGTTCCGGGCACTCATCCGGGCGCAGGGCGACGTGCTGGAGGTGATGCTCGGATACTCGGACTCCAACAAGGACGGCGGGTACCTGGCCGCCAACTGGGCGCTCTACCAGGCCGAACGCGACCTCGCCGAGGCCGCGACCCGGGCGGGCGTGCACCTGCGCTACTTCCACGGCCGCGGTGGCGCCGTCGGACGGGGCGGCGGTAACTCCTACGAGGCGATCCTGGCCCAGCCTCCGGGCGCGGTGCAGGGCGCGCTGCGGATCACCGAGCAGGGCGAGGTCATCTCGGCCAAGTACTCCGAGCCGCGGCGGGCCCGCCGCAACCTCGAGGCGCTCGTGGCGGCGACGCTCGAGGCCTCGCTGCTCGACGTCGAGGGTCTGGGCGACCGGGCCGGGGAGGCGTACGGGGTGATGGCCGAGCTCGCGCGGCTCGGGCGGGCGGCGTACGCGTCCCTGGTGCACGACGACCCGGGGTTCATCGAGTACTTCACCACCTCCACCCCGGTCGCCGAGATCGGGGAACTCAACATCGGGTCCAGGCCGTCCTCCCGCAAGCAGACGTCGAGCGTCGAGGATCTGCGGGCGATCCCGTGGGTGCTGTCGTGGTCGCAGTCGCGGGTGATGCTGCCCGGCTGGTTCGGCGTGGGCACCGCACTGCGGCAGTGGGTCGACGCCGAGGGCGAGGCGGCGGCCGGGGAGAGACTGGCCACGCTCCGGCGGCTGAACGACGACTGGCCGTTCCTGCGCACGACCCTGTCCAACATGGCGCAGGTGATGGCCAAGGCGGACATGGGGCTGGCCGGTCGCTACGCCGAACTCGTCCCGGACGCCGAGGTGGGTCGGCGGATCCACGGGGTGCTCACCGACGAGTTCGACCTGACCCGCGAGATGCTGCTGGAGATCACGGGGCAGGAAACGCTGTTGGACGACAACCCGGCGCTGGCCCGCTCGGTGCGCAACCGCTTCCCCTACCTCGAACCGCTCAACGTGCTGCAGGTCGAGTTGCTGCGCCGCTATCGCGCCGGGGACTCCGACCCGGCGGTGCGAACCGGCATCCAGCTGACCATGAACGGCCTGGCCACGGCCCTGCGCAACTCGGGGTGATCCTCGACGTGCCGGCTAGCGTAGCTGTCGCTGGGTGAGCGGGATGAGCAGCGCGCACACCACCGCCAGCCCGGCGATCCACGGGACCGGACCGCCGGCGCGCGAGAGCTCGGCGAGCACGTACGGCGTGGCCATCCCGAGGTAGGCCAGGACGTAGAACACGGCCACGAGCCCGGCGTGGTCCCGCGGTCCGGACTGCAGCTCGACCTCGACCAGCCCCGCCACCAGCAGCGTGGCGTATCCCACGCCGAGCAGGACCGCGACGGGCAGCAGCCACAGGGCGCGGCCGGGGAGTGCGGGCGAGGCGGCCAGCAGCGCTCCGGCGGCCATCCCGA
>NZ_JAALDT010000094.1:0-6677 GCF_014144995.1 Dietzia sp. DQ11-71
GGCTCGCCGTCGTGCGGCCCTGAGGCCCGATCTGCCCCTCGGAATTTCATCCGCCCGCGGGAAGCGCCGCTCAGCGGGGCCCGCGACCCGATCCGCCCCTCGACATTTCCTACGCACGCGGGGCCCCGAGGGCGGATCGAACTCTGAGGAGCGCCTCGGTCCGGTGGTCGGGACGGATCGGATTCCTCTGCACGTCCGACCTACCGGGTGCGAGAGGTTCTCACCGTGGCTCGGGGCCGCAGCCGGGCACATTTCGCTTTGCTCGTCGACCTCGCCGGCTCGAGCCGAGGTCGGTGGGAGGCGCGCTGTTGTCCACAGGTCCCGGCGCGTCCACAGCGGGCCGGCTCCGCCTACGCGATCCGGCGGACCCGGCGATGTTGCGCGAGAGTATCGCCGCATGACCAGCATCGATGAACTACGTTCCCGAATCCTGACCGCCGAAGGGTTGATCGCCGCCGGGCACAGCACCCAATCGCTCGCCCGGGCGGTGACGACAGGAGAGCTCGTGCGACTGCGGCCGGGTTTCTACGTGGAGGGCAGCGCCCGCGAACTCGAGAGGGGAGCACGTCATCTGCTGTCGGTTCTCGCCACGGACGCTGCACTGCACGGCCCCGTGTTCACTCACTGGTCGGCCGCCATGATCCACTCGCTTCCGGATTGGGGGCTCCCACTTCGCAGAGTCGCGGTCTCCCGGCACGGACATGCGCAGCGGTCCAGGATCACCAGACTCCTGAGGCATGACCTGTGCCCGATCGCCCCGGACGAAATCGTCAATGTTGAAGGCATGTCCGTCACGTCTGCTGACCGGACGATCATCGACATCGCCCGGGGCTGTGATCCGGTTCCCGGCGTCGCGGTGGCTGACGCCGGACTGCAGCGGGAACTCGTCACAGAGGTCTCTTTGCAGGAGGCGCTGGACCGCGCCTCGGGACGGGCCGGTGTGAGGAGGGCTCGTACTGTGATCGGGATGACTGATCGGAGAAGCGAGAGTATCGCGGAGACGCGGAGTCGCCTCTACTTCGGTGAGTACGGGCTGCCGGAGCCCGAGACACAGGTCGAGATCTTCGACGACAACGGCCGCTTCATCGGCCGGGTGGACTTCCTGTGGCGGGAGCTCGGGGTCATAGGAGAATGTGACGGGTTCGGGAAGTACTTCGACGGCGCCGACGAGATGGAAACCCGCCGCAGGCTCGGCGTGGAGAAGGACCGCGATGCGATCCTGACTGCCCTCGGGTACCGGGTGATCCACTGGCGATGGGCCGACTTCGAGCGACCTTGGCTACTTGTTCAGAGGATCCGGGCCGTCCTGCTCGCGGCAGAAGCCGCCTGAACTGGTCGCCGTCCACACCCGGGGGCGGGTTTCGGGTCAGTCGGACTGGGCTTCCTTCTCGGCCAGCCACAGGTAGGCGGTCATCATCCGCTTGAGCTCGGTGACGGTGGCGTCGTGGATGTCCTCGCCACCGGCCGAACCGGTGCTCGCGCCGCCGGAGACCCCGCCGCCGTCCCCGGGGTCCGCGCTGGCGTGGCCCGGGGCCACGTGGCCCGCGCTGACCGAGAAGTTGAGCATCGAGTACGCCACGTGGACCAGCACCTCGGCCATGAACGCGCGGCGCTCACGCTCGGTGGCGGGCATGAGCGGGGCCAGCACGCTGGCGATCATCCGGGCGATCTCGCGCTCGTTCACCGCCGCCGTCGCGCGGGTGGCGGGAGTGGCCTGCGTCGCGAGCCAGACCGCCCGACGGGAGGGGTCGCGCAGCCACAGGTCTGCCAGGTGGTCGAGGAAGTCGTTGAGCAGTTCGGGCCAGTCCAGCGCCGGGATCTTCTGCGCGAATCGCTCGACCTCCTCGATCACCCCGTGGGCGTCCTGGCGGTCGAGCTCGCACACCAGCACGTACTTGTTGGCGAAGAACTGGTAGAGCGTGCCGATCGGAACGCCTGCACGTGAGGCGACCTCCTCGCACGTGAACGAGTCGAACCCCACCTCGACCAGCACTTCCCGGGCCGAGGACAGTAGCGCCTGGAACTTCTTGCGGCTGCGCTCCTGGATGGGCCGACGGCGGGGGACGAGGATGTTCGGTTCGTCCTGGACGGCCTCGTCGGTGGGATCCTGCGGCGGCTCCTGCGCGCGTTCGGACGAGTCGGTGGTCATGGGTGGGTCAGCCCTCCGCGCGATCGGATTCGGGCAACTCGATCTCGAGCAGCTTGGCGACCATCGCCACGTGGCCCTTGGCGCGGACGTTGTACCGGGCCATCGACACGGTGCCGTCGGAGTCGACGACAAAGGTCGAGCGGATCACGCCCATCACCGTTTTGCCGTAGTTCTTCTTCTCGCCGAAGGCTCCCCACTCGGTGAGCATCGTCTTGTCCGGATCCGACAGGAGGGGGAACGTGATGCCGTACTTGTCACGGAACCGCGCCAGCTTCTCGGGGGCGTCGGGGGAGACGCCGACCACGCCGAGGCCAGAGTCGTTCAACTGTTGCAGCGCGTTCTCGAAGTCCACGGTCTCAGTGGTACAGCCCGGTGTCATCGCGGCCGGGTAGACGTACACGAGGACCTTCCCGTGCTCGGCGAGGAGCCCCCGGAGCGACGTGGGTGTGCCGTCGGCGTCGGGGAGGGTGAAGGCGGGGGCCGTCTGGCCCACCTCGAGCCGTGGTGCGGTCACCGGTGCTCCTGGGGGTCGGGTCGGGGCGGCGGACCATCCCAACCTATCCGATGCTTCGGCGCACGGGCGCGGATCCACGCCGGGTGCAGTAGCGTGGGCGGGGTCAAGAACCCGCGGGGCGCCCCGCGGACGAGCGATCGACGGAGGTCTCGTGTCCAGGAGTTACGACAGCATCGAAGGCGACATCGCCAAGGCGCGTGACGATCTCGCGACGACCTTGGACGAGATCATCGACCGGGTGAATCCGAAGAACCTCGCGTCCGAGGGCAAGGAGCGCGCCACCGCGGCACTCAAGGACCCGCGCGTCCTGGCGGTGCTCGGGGGTATCGCGACGTTGGTCGTCGGCGGGATCACCGTGTCAATGGTCAACAAGCGCAAGGAGCGTCAGCGCATCGAGGCCTACCTGGCGGCCCGTCGGGCCCTCTGAGTCGACCGGCCTCGCCCGGGCGTCCGGAGCCCCGCCCGGGGACCCTGCCCGCCCGGGCGTCCGGAGCCCCGCCCGGGGACCCTGCCCCGGGGGAGTCGTCGCCGCCCGACTCCCGAGAGCGTTCCGCCCACCCCCGTCACCGGGGGCGTGTGCGGGACGCTCTCGCCGTTTCCTCTCGGCTTCCCCGGTCGTCCCGTCCGACCGGCCACCCGTTGAGCCCCGCTCTGACAAGCGATCCGGTGCGGGGGAGGCGGCCCGGCACACGAGAAAGCCCCGGGTCGTGGACCCGGGGCTTTCTCTCTTGTGCGCCATCAGGGACTCGAACCCCGAACCCGCTGATTAAGAGTCAGCTGCTCTGCCAATTGAGCTAATGGCGCTTGCTTGGTGCGAGAGAAACAGTAACAGCAGCCGAGTCGGTTCACGAAATCGCCTGGTCACGAGGGGTGAATCGGGGTTGTGGACACTGCCTGCCCTGGTGTTTCGATATGGAGTGCGGCGATGTGACCAGGCATACTGGAGGGGACATCTTCTCGGCCGCGGCTGCGTCCGGGGGGAAGCGCACGTCGGAAGGGGCATCAGTGAACGCGAGCACAACGGATCGGACGGGGCGGCGAGCGACCGGAATCCGGTCGAAGGCCCGCCTCGGACTGGCCGTGGTGTTCACGGGGACGCTCCTGCTCACCGGCTGCACCATCGGCGACGGCGGTCCGCAGGACACCCAGGTCGCGGAGGCACCGGCGGAGCCCTCTGCCGTGATCGACCTGTCGGTGGCGGAGGGTTCCACCGACGCCAACCCGGTCGAGCCCATCGTGCTCACCGCCCGGGACGGCCGGTTCGACTCGGTCGTGATGCGCAACCCCGAGGGCCTCGAGGTCGAGGGTGAGTTCAATCCCGAGTTCACCGAGTGGCGCACCACCGAGGAGCTCGGCTACGGCCGCCAGTACACGTTGGAGTCGACCGCCACGGACGAGGCCGGCCTGGTCACCCGGAGGAACGCCAGCTTCTCCACGCTGACCCCCAACATCATGACGGCGGCCTACCTGACCACGGGTGAGGGATCCGTCGTGGGTATCGGGCAGCCGGTCGCGGTGATGTTCGACGAGCCGATCGCGGACCGTCGGGCGGCTCAGGACAACATCCACATCACGACCGAGCCCGCGGTCGAGGGCGCGTTCTACTGGGTCTCCGACCAGGAGGTCCGCTGGCGTCCGGCTGAGTACTGGGCGCCCGGCACCAAGATCGACGTCCACGTCGACATCTACGGCCAGGACCTCGGTGGCGGGATGTACGGCCAGCAGGACGCCCAGAGCAGCTTCGAGATCGGCGACGCCGTGATCTCCCGGGTGGACGACTCCACCAAGCAGATCGTCATCGAGCGCAACGGCGAGGTCGTCAAGACCATGCCCACCTCGATGGGCAAGGCCGCCACCCCGACCCCCAACGGGGTCTACGTGATCGGTGAGAAGCACGCCTCGATGATCATGGACTCGTCGACGTACGGCGTGGCCGTGGACTCGGCCGAGGGGTATCGCACCCCGGTGCAGTACGCGACCCGGATGTCCTACAGCGGCATCTTCGTCCACGCCGCGCCGTGGTCGGTCTGGGCGCAGGGAAGCCAGAACACGAGCCACGGCTGCCTCAACGTCACCACCGCGGACGCGAAGTGGTTCTACGACAACGCCAAGCGCGGCGACGTCTTCGAGGTCACCGGCACGGTGGGCGACACGCTGCCGGGCTGGGACGGCCTGGGCGACTGGAACGTCCCGTGGGAGACCTGGAAGGCCGGTAACGCCGATCAGGGCGCGGCCTGAGCCGATGGATTCCTCCCGGCTGGGCCTGTGGATCGGCATCGGGATGGGGATAGGCGTGGCGTTCGGTGCCGCGCTGGACAACATCGGGCTGGGCGTGGCCCTGGGCCCGTCGGTCGGTGTCATGATCTGGGCGGTGGAGGCCGCCCATCGCGAGTCGCGCGGCCCCGGTGGTGACGAGCTCGACGCGGGGACCGGCGACAGCCGGGACCTCGAGTAGAACCCCCGGGTGACCGGCGGGCCCCGAGTGCAGTGGTGAGAACCCCGTGGCGGGGTTCAAGACGACTTCAGGACGACGACGACGACGAGGTGGGCGACCTCGGATCGCGCTCTGCGGCCGCCCGGAACAGCGCGCGTCCGGGTGCGGCAGTGAGGCCGTGCGCGATGGTACTGGCCACGACGATCAGCGTGCCCGCGCCGAGCAGTACCGGGTCCGCACCCGCGCGGGAGGCCTCCTCCGTCAGGTAGAAGACCGCCGCGACGCCGACGGGCCCGAACCAACCGAGGTAGGCGGCGCCGCGAGGCTTCAGCCCCAGCGGCTTCATCACGGCGAGGATCAGCGGCGGCCTGCGTAGCAGCAGCACCGCGGCCGTGAGCCACACCGCGCCCCATCCGAGGCGGCCCCACTCGGTCCACGGGATCATCGCGCCGAGAGCGACGAAGAAGGGGATCACGGCGAACTGGTTGACGGCCTCGTCGATCTCCACCTCGGTCCGGCGTTCGCCGCCGGAGCTGGTGACGTTGAACGCGAGTCCGGCGACGAACGCGCCGAAGATGCCGTTGACCCCGATGATGCCCGCCACTCCCAGGACGAGCAGCGCCAGGAGGAGCGTGTACAGCAGAATCGGCCCGGTCTCGGTGTCGTGGTGTCGTTCCGAGAAGTGCAGCGCCTTGGCGGCCGCCACGCCCGCGATGATCCCCACGACGAGGGCGCCCGCGATCTGCCAGGCGGCCTCACCGGCCGCCTGCCCGGCGGTGAGCGGGGTGGCGACCGCCAGGGCGACCAGGACGAGTGGGAGGGCGAGCCCGTCGTTCGCGCCCGATTCGAGCGACAGTAGTTGGCGGTCGTGCTCCGGCAGGTCCTCCTCGGCCTCCTCTCCGGTGACGACGCTCGAGGCGAGGACGGGGTCGGTGGGGCATATGGCGGTTCCGAACAGCAGGGCGAGTGCGAAGGGGATGCCGAGCACCCACATCGCCAGCCCGGTCGAGACGAGCGCCATCCCGGGCAGGACGAGCACCAGCAGCAACGCGAGTCGACGCCAGTGGGTCCTGATCGCCGAGAAGGGGTACCGCAGGGCCACACCCATCACCGAGATGGCCAGGAGGATCT
The DNA here is from genome assembly GCF_014144995.1 of Dietzia sp. DQ11-71. NCBI lineage: Bacteria > Bacillati > Actinomycetota > Actinomycetes > Mycobacteriales > Dietziaceae > Dietzia > Dietzia sp. DQ11-71. The sequence goes on from NZ_JAALDT010000094.1 coordinate 6,229, forward strand.
CCGCGCCGTGGTGGAGGGTCGAGTGCTCGGCGACGATGTCGGGCACGTCGAACACCCCGAGGACTGCCGGCCCCAGGACGATCCCGGCGACGAGCGCGAGCAGTGGCTCCGTCACGGGCCACTGGCGTAATCGCGCGGAGAAGGCCACGATCACCACCCCGAGCGCCCCGACGATCGCCAGCAACACATCGAGCGTGGACAACGGTTCCTCCCCGGGTCAGTCGGATCACCCCGCACCATAGGAGAGCCCGGGCGCTTGCGCATCCGTGCCCCTCGCCCGTCGCCGCCCCTCGCCCGTCGCCGCCCTCCGCCCGCCGCGGCGCGGGCACCTGCAAGAGTGATCCCATGACCGAGCGCGAGATCACCCGGCCCGTCGACCTGGCCCGCGGCCACCGGCTCAACCCGGAGGCGGTGGGCTGGTCCCGGTCGCCCGTGCACCGCACGCGGAT
>NZ_JAALDT010000095.1:0-3475 GCF_014144995.1 Dietzia sp. DQ11-71
AGCCCCGGTTGGTCGCCGTCGGCCAGGCGCTGTCCGAACCCGGCAACGTCGGCACCCTGGTCCGCGTCGCGGACGCGCTCGGGGCCGACGCGGTCTGGCTCACCGAGGGGGCGGCCGACCCGGAGAACCCCAAGGCGGTCCGGGCGTCCGCCGGCAGCCTGTTCCATCTCCCGGTCGTGCGGGGGATCGCCGAGGACCACCTGATCGACCGGGCCCACCGGGCGGGACTGCAGGTGGCGGTCGCCGATGCCCACGGCGAAGTGGACGTCGAGCGGGCGGACGAGGTCCTCGCCGAGCCGACCGCGTGGATCTTCGGCAACGAGGCCCACGGGGTGCCCGAGCACCTCGCCGCGCGCGCGGATCTCCGCGTCCGCATCCCCATCCGTGGAAGGGCCGAGAGCCTGAACATCGTCACCGCCGCCTCCATCTGCCTCCACACGAGCGCCCGGCTGTTGGCGGGATCGTGACCGCGACTCTCACTGCCCGCGGATTCGGTGCCACCCGCGGGGCGCGGACCCTGTTCGACGGGCTCGACCTCGTCGTCGCACCCGGAGACGTCTGGGGTCTCACCGGACCCAACGGTGCCGGAAAATCCACCCTCCTCCACGCGCTGGCCGGCGACCCCGTCGCCGAGATGACGGGACAGCTCACCCTCAGCCCGCCGGACGCCACAGTCGGGCTCCTCCGACAGGAGGTGGAGCGCGACGACGACGAGGTGGTTCGCGACTTCCTGCACCGCGTCACCGGCGTCGCGGACGCGCTCGCGCGGATGAACGCGCTGGCGGAGCAGATGGCGGACTCCGACTCCGCCGCGGACGCCTACGGGGACGCCCTGGAGCGCTGGTTGGCGCTCGGCGGTGGCGACCTCGACGAGCGGATCCCCGTCACCGCAGCCCGGCTGGGGCTCGACGACACGGTCCCGGACCTGCCGATGTCGGCGCTGTCGGGAGGGCAGGCCGCCCGCGTGAACCTCGGCGCCGTGCTGCTCAGCCAATACGACATCCTGCTGCTGGACGAGCCCACCAACGACCTCGACCTGGCGGGGTTGGCCGTCCTCGAGGAGTTCATGCAGGCCGAACGGCGCCCGATGGTGGTGGTCAGCCACGACCGCGAGTTCCTGGCCAGGTGCGTCACCGGCATCGTCGAACTGGACTCGGCCCAGCAGCAGATCGCCGTGTTCGACGGCGGCTACGAGGCGTACCTCGCCGAACGGGCGCTGGCACGGCAACGGGCGCGCGACGCCTACGAGGAGTACGCGGGCCGGGTCGATCAGCTGAAGGACCGCGTGCAGACACAGAAGTCCTGGCTGGACAAGGGCGTGCGCAATACGATGCGCAAGACCGGCGGCAAGGACGCGGAGCGCGACAAGCACATCCGGAACCGGGCGGGCCAGCGCTCCGAGAAGCAGGCCGCCAAGATCTCCCAGTCCGAGCGGGCGATGGAGCGCCTCGAGGTGGTCGCCGAACCCCGCAAGGAGTGGGAGCTGCAGATGGTGATCGCGACGGCGCCCCGCTCCGGTTCCGTGGTGGCCGTGCTCGCCGAGTCCGTCGTGCGCCGCGGCGACTTCGTCCTCGGCCCGGTGACCCTGCAGATCGATGCCGGGGACCGGATCCTCATCAGCGGCTCCAACGGCTCGGGCAAGACCACGCTGCTCGCCGCGATCACCGGGGAGCGGTCGGTCGACTCGGGCCGCGCGACCGTCGGGTCGGGGGTCCAGCCCGGGACGGTGGACCAGGCACGGACGGAGTTCGGCGGGCCGGACCCGCTGCTGGACACGTTCTGCGTCGCCGCCGACCCGGCCGGCCTCGACCCCACCGAGGCCCGCACCCTGCTCGCCAAGTTCGGGCTCGGTGGAGAGCACGTCGCCCGCGCCTGCGCGTCACTGTCACCGGGGGAGCGGACCCGTGCCGCGCTGGCCCTCCTGCAGCAGCGCGGGGTGAACCTGCTGGTGCTGGACGAGCCGACCAACCATCTGGACCTGCCGGCGATCGAGCAACTCGAGCAGGCCGTGGACGCGTTCGGCGGCACGGTCCTGCTCATCACCCACGACCGGCGGATGCGGGACGCCTTCCGCGCGACCCGCGAGCTGCTGGTCGACGCCGGGTCGGTGCGGGAACGACGCTGACGGGGCTCCCCCCGGCCATCGCCGGGGGGAGCGGGGGCGGGACCGGGGATCGACTAGTCTTGGCCCCGATGCGGGGCGGTCGACGGAAGTCCGCCGTGACGGGGAGGACGAGGGCACCGGTGAGCGAAGACACAGGCGAGGTCCGGATCGACGAGGAGTCGCTGGCGCGGTACTCCGCGGACGCCGAGGCCGCGTTCGCCGCCGCGGCGGACCTCGAGGCGCTGGCCGCCGCCAAGACGGCGCACCTCGGTGACCGCAGCCCCATCGCGCTGGGTCGTCGTACCCTCGGCTCTCTCCCCAAGGAGCAGAAGGCGTCCGCGGGCAAGGCCGTCAACGTGGCACGGACCCGGGTCCAGCAGGCGTATGACTCCCGTCTAGCCGAACTGCAGGCCGAGCGGGACGCCGCCGTCCTCGTGGCCGAGACGCTCGACCTGACGGTCCCGTCGGGGCGCGCGCCGGTGGGCGCGCAGCACCCCATCACCATCATCACCGAGCAGGTCGCGGATGTGTTCGTGGCCATGGGGTGGGAGATCACGGAGGGGCCCGAGGTCGAGGCGGAGCACTACAACTTCGATGCGCTCAACTTCCTTCCCGACCACCCGGCGCGCACCCTCCAGGACACCTTCCACATCGCGCCCGAGGGCAGCCGGCAGGTGTTGCGCACCCACACCTCGCCGGTGCAGATCCGCACCATGCTCGACCGGGAACCGCCGATCTACGTGGCCTGCCCGGGCCGCACGTTCCGCACCGATGAACTCGACGCCACCCACACCCCGGTGTTCCACCAGGTCGAGGGCCTGGCGATCGACAAGGGGCTGACCATGGCGCACCTGCGCGGCGCGCTCGACGCGTTCGCCCGCGCCCTGTTCGGTCCGGAGACCCGCACCCGGATGCGGCCCAACTACTTCCCGTTCACCGAGCCCTCCGCCGAGGTCGACGTGTGGTTCCCGCGCAAGAAGGGCGGCGCCGGCTGGGTCGAGTGGGGCGGCTGCGGAATGGTGCACCCCAACGTGCTGACGGCCTGCGGCATCGACGCCGAGGAGTACTCGGGCTTCGCGTTCGGCATGGGCCTGGAGCGCACCCTGCAGTTCCGCAACGGCCTGTCCGACATGCGCGACATGGTGGAGGGCGACGTTCGCTTCTCCCTGCCGTTCGGCATCCGCTCCTGACCCGCCGCATCCACCCCCACCCCAGAAGACGAAGGACCCCACAGTGCGAATTGCGCAGTCCTGGCTGACCGAGATCCTGCAGCGGGCCAACGACGGCTGGTCCGTCAGCCCGGCCGAGCTCGACGCCGGTTTCGTGCGCGTCGGCCTCGAGGTGGAGGGCGAACCGGAGCAGTTGCCCGAG
>NZ_JAALDT010000096.1:0-5081 GCF_014144995.1 Dietzia sp. DQ11-71
CAGCAACGGACTCGTGCTGCCGTCCGAGTGCTGCAGCTCCACCCGCTGCGGGTCCTCCATTGTGGTCATCTGTACAGGATGCCGGACTACGCTCCGGTCTGCGCGGTCACCCCCGGGTACGACGAACCCCGCACCACCGGTCGTCGGTGGTGCGGGGTTCGTGGCGCCCCGGGCGGTGTGTACGACGCCCTGCCCTACAGGATCAGATCGCGCCGTAACGAGCGCCCATGGCCTCGGCCATCATCGGCCAGGACTGCTTGAGGTCATCCTCCCAGTAGCCCCACGAGTGCGTGCCGTTGGGCGCGAAGTCGAAGTGGGCCGGGATGCCGAGCTCGCCGAAACGGCGGGCGAGGTTGGCCGTGCAGTACTGGGTGGCCGCCTCGATGACGCCGCCGACGATCGCCTGGTTGGCCAGCGCCGGGATGCTGTTGCGCAGACGCCAGTTCTCGAGCGACTCGTGCGGCCCGGGCAGGCCGTTGCCGGTCGAGATGAACATCGCGGGGAGCTGGTTGTTCTTCATCTGCTCCTGGAAGCGGAAGGCACCCCAGACCGGGTCGTTGTCGAACCAGTTGTTGGTTCCCGTGCGGGGCTCGCCCGGGAAGGGGCCCCACATGTTGTCGAGGTTCGCACCGCCGCGCATGCCGGTGACGATGTTGATGAACTCATGACCGATCGGGGTGGACGTCTCGGCACAACCCGAGTACGAGCCGATTGCCTGGAACCTGCCAGGGTGCTTCTGTGCGATGGTCAGGACCGAAGTGGCGGTCATGGAGATCGCCGCGAGTCCACGCTTTCGACCCTCGTAGTTGCCGCCGTAGCGGCCCTCGAAGAGGTTCGGGAGCTCCTCGGCGAGGTAGGTCTCGAACGCCATCGGGCGATTCGTCTCGCGGGCGAAGCGGGTCTGGACGTTGGGATCGTGACGCTGCCAGTCCGTGTAGTAGGAGAAGGCGCCGCCGATCGGGGTGACGGTCCACGCGTCCTTGTCGGACATGAACTTCTTGACGTCGGACTGCGCCTGCCAGGTGGCCGAGTCCTCGCCGCCGCCGGCGCCGTTGATCAGGTACAGCACCGGGGCCCCGGCGTTGCCGTCACGCGGCGGCTGGACGATGTTGGGGACCTCGATCGCCATCTTGTCCGACCACACCGAGACGATCTTGCGGCCGTCGGGCAGCTCGGTCTCGACGACCTTGTTCGCGGCCGTGGCCTTGGTGTACTGGATGCTTCCGCCCTGGGCCTGGGCCGTGCCCGTGGCGACGACGGGGACCATGGCCGCAGCGAGGGCCGCTGTCGCGACCTTCGTGCCGAACCGCTTCACTGAACGCATATTTCGACGCCTTACATTCTCGTTGTTCACAGACGGACCCGGGCATTCCTGCGGGAACGCTAACCCGATTCCCAGTAGTCACACAAGTCCCACCAGACACAGTAGTACCATAGTTGCGTCCGCAGGTCGTGCGTATTGCATCCGCGGGGCACGCTCCGAGGCTCCCACAGTCAGGTGAACGGAGGGAAACCACGGAGCCGGCCGGTGCGGCTCACGTCAACATTATCGGCGCTATCGGACCTCGCGTTACCGATATGAAGAAATTCCGATACACCCCTCGCTGCGAGGGTGCGCGCGCCACACCGGACGCGACACGAGACAAGGGCCCCGGGCATAGCCCGGAGCCCTTGTCTCGATCAGTGGTACTACTCAGGCCATGAAACCGGCGTCGAAGGCCGCCTGCAGGTCGCCACCGGCGAAGTAACCGGCGGCGCCGACGAAGTCGCTGACCCAGCCGATCAGGTCCGACAGGACGCCGAAGGTGCCGTCCTCGCCGATGATGCGGCCCAGGCTACCGTCGGCACCGAAAGCATCGATTCCCATAATTTTCTCCTTGACGTGAGTGGTGAGTGCAGGGTCTCCGGCACTCGAGTGAACTGCGGGGGGGTGACCAATTCCAGGCTCGCGGTCGAGGTGGGGGCCGGAACAGGCCCCACAAACGAGCAGCGGCTATTCGGAGGCTTCGCCGAGGCTGCCCAGTACGGTGTCGAGGCCGTCACCGGCAAGCGAGCCAGCGAAGCCCATGACGCCCGAGAGGACGTCGTCGATCGCGCCGAGAAGATCGCCGATGGCGCTGAAGTCAGGCATGTGTTTCTCCCTTGAAAGTTGTGCCCCGGCTTCTGGGGCCAGACTCAGCGTAATCTGAGTAGACCCAAAGTCAATCGTGACCTAGGTCACCACGTCGGCCGCGTGACGCAGATTTAACTTAACACGCCCTCCGTGACTCAGATCACTAGATGCAAGGAGATCCTAGCATCACGATCTGCCTGCGCAAAGGTCAATGAACCATCGACTTAATCGGCTGCGTTAGCCTTCCCTCACGAACTGCAAGAGTTATCGATACGGTCTCGTAACCTCCGGGTCGATAAACCTTCATCTAGACAAGCGCCTATTAGACCCGAAAGCGGCCCGCACGATCAGGATCGCACCGGGAAGAACACGATGTGTTCCCGGAGCGAGCGGCGTGCGGGCAGCCCGATGAGGCACGGAAATAGGCCGTGGCCCGCACCGGAGATCCGGTGCGGGCCCGGCCGCGTGCTGGGATGGGCTACATCAGAAGCCCATGCCGCCCATCTCGTCGCCACCCGGCATGGCGGGCGCGGCGGGCTCGGGCTTGTCGGCCACGACGGCCTCGGTGGTGAGGAACAGCGCGGCGATCGACGCGGCGTTCTGCAGCGCCGAACGGGTCACCTTGACCGGGTCGTTGATGCCGGCCTCGAGGAGATCCTGGTACTCGCCGGTGGCGGCGTTCAGGCCCTCGGCGCCCGGCAGGTTGCGGACCTTCTCGGCCACGACGCCCGGCTCGAGGCCGGCGTTGTGGGCGATCTGCTTGAGCGGGGCGCTGAGCGCGAACTTGACGATGTTCGCGCCGGTGGCCTCCTCGCCCTCGAGGGACAGACCATCGATGGCGACCTCGGACTTGACCAGGGCGACGCCGCCGCCGGCGACGATGCCCTCCTCGACGGCCGCCTTGGCGTTGCGCACGGCGTCCTCGATGCGGTGCTTGCGCTCCTTGAGCTCGACCTCGGTGGCCGCGCCCGCCTTGATGACGGCGACGCCGCCGGCGAGCTTGGCGAGGCGCTCCTGGAGCTTCTCGCGGTCGTAGTCGGAGTCCGAGTTCTCGATCTCGGCGCGGATCTGGTTGACCCGGCCCTCGATCTGACCCTGGTCTCCGGCACCCTCGACGATGGTGGTCTCGTCCTTGGTCACGACGACCTTGCGGGCCTTGCCGAGCATGGAGATGTCGGCGGTCTCGAGCGAGAGGCCGACCTCCTCGGAGATGACCTGGCCACCGGTGAGGATGGCGATGTCCTGCAGCATGGCCTTGCGGCGGTCACCGAAGCCCGGGGCCTTGACGGCGACGGACTTGAAGGTGCCGCGGATCTTGTTCACGACCAGGGTCGACAGGGCCTCGCCCTCGACGTCCTCGGCGATGATGAGCAGCGACTTGTTCTCGCCGATGACCTTCTCCAGCAGCGGGAGCAGGTCCTTGACGGTGGAGACCTTGCCGGAGACCAGCAGGACGTACGGATCCTCCATGACCGCCTCCTGGCGCTCCGGATCCGTCTGGAAGTACTGCGAGATGTAGCCCTTGTCGAAGCGCATGCCCTCGGTGAGCTCGAGATCCAGACCGAAGGTCTGGGACTCCTCGACCGTGATCACGCCCTCCTTGCCGACCTTGTCCATGGCCTGGGCGATGAGCTCGCCGATGGCCGGGTCGCCGGCGGAGATCCCCGCGGTGGCGGCGATCTGCTCCTTGGTCTCGATCTCCGTGGCGGAGTCGATCAGGTGCTTGGTGACGGCCTCGACGGCCTTCTCGATGCCGCGCTTGATGCCCATGGGGTTGGCACCGGCGGCGACGTTGCGCAGGCCCTCGCGCACGAGCGCCTGGGCGAGAACGGTGGCGGTGGTGGTTCCGTCGCCGGCGACGTCGTCGGTCTTCTTGGCGACCTCCTTGACCAGCTCGGCGCCGATCTTCTCGTACGGCTCCTCGAGCTCGATCTCCTTGGCGATGGAGACGCCGTCGTTGGTGATCGTGGGGGCGCCCCACTTCTTCTCCAGCACGACGTTGCGGCCCTTGGGGCCGAGCGTGACCTTGACGGCGTCGGCGAGCTGGTTGAGACCGCTCTCCAGGCCGCGCCGGGCCTCTTCGTCGAACGCGATCATCTTTGCCATGGGGTGAATCATCCTCCGGGTATGGGGTGACACGCGTGTGGTCAGCGTCGGTGCCCGCGACGGACGGTGCGGACCGTGTCGGATCCGCGCCTCACCTTGCGACCTCGGTTCTCAGATCTTGCTGGCACTCAGGGTAGCCGAGTGCCAATCGCTTTTCTAGCACTCGCCCCCGACGAGTGCAAAGGCCCGGACGACTGATTCGCGCTCGGCGAACGACCCTCATGTCGTCCGGTCCTGCCCTACCATCGAGACGCCGTCCCACCCGTTCGCCCGAAAGGCTCGTCAATGCCCACCGAACCCGCCGCAGCAGGCGCCATCGAGAGCTCCATCGAGATCGACGCCCCGCCGGCCCGGGTCTGGGAGGTCATCTCCGAGGTCCGCAACGCCCCCCAGTGGAGCAGCCAGGCCTGGAAGATCTTCCCCCTCGGCGGCCGCACCGCCAAGGGCACGTGGGCACTGAACCTCAACAAGCGTGGGCCGCTCCTGTGGCCCACGACCAGCCGTGTGGTGGAGTTCGAGCCCGGCCGCCGGTTCGCGAACCGCATCACCGAGAACACCACCGTCTGGGTCTTCGACCTCGAGCCGACCCCCGCCGGCGGCACGCTCCTCACCGAGCGCAGGGAGGTCCCGGACGGGCTGACCTTCATCTCCCGATTCCTCACGGACAAGGTGTTCGGAGGACAGAAGTCGTTCACCAGCGAGCTGGACCGGGGCGTGTCCACCTCCCTGCAGCGGATCAAGGCGCTCGCCGAGCGGGGCTGAGGCCGGCATGGCCCGGGCCGCCGCGGCCCTCATCGCGGGCTCGCTCGTCGCGTCGCTCTCCGGCTGCGCCCTGTGGGCGGGCGGCGGCGACGACACCGAC
>NZ_JAALDT010000097.1:0-3833 GCF_014144995.1 Dietzia sp. DQ11-71
CCGGCGCCCGCCAGTCGGTGGGCCAGGCGGCCGGGCGGCCCCGCAGCGACCAGCGTCGCCGCTCCACCCGCACCGCCGGCTGACCTGAGGGGAGGCACCCCTCCCCTCCCCTCCCCTCCCCTCCCGGAAATCCGCTACTCGGAATCCGGATCGGCTACTCCAATCGGACTAGCCGATCCGGATTTCGAATAGCGGATTTTTGCGTTGGGGCGCCGGTCAGCCGAAGACTGTGATGGTCTGCCGGCTGATCGCCACCAGCTCGCCGTCCGGCCGCCACAGCATCGCGTGGGTGTGCGCGTAGCCGTCACGGGCGGTATCGGTGGCGGCGGCGTATCCGAGCATAGAGTCGGCCGGGAACGCCTCCGGGCCCACCTCGGCGATCAGCTCCAGCGTCCACGTCAGGCTGCTGCCGGGCGCGAACCCGTCGAGCATCTGGATGGGAGCCGGCGGCCACGCGTCGGCCAACACCACCAGGTGCTCCTCCTCGAACCGCTCCGGAGTCTCGCGCAGCGACGCCCACCCGGACAGGTCGGCCGTCTCGGAACCGGAGAACGGCAACTGGCCGCCGACCTGCCGCAGCTCGACAAACTGGTAGAACTCCGGCGTCAGCTTCTCGATGTAGGGGAACGCCTCGATCGCCGTCGGATCGCCCAGCGCCGGCATCGGATGGGCGGGCGCGACCGAGATCGACGACTGCCGGTGCTTGCCGAACGCGGCCAGCGCGGTCGCGACGATCGCGCCCTCCTGCCGAACGGTCGCCTGGCACTGGACGACGTTGGAGCCCACGCGCAGGATCTCGGCGTCGACCTCGACGGGGCCGGTCGTCGCGGGGCCGATGAACGACACGGTGATTGCCCTCAGTGGGTGGACGACGGGGGCCGAGCCGTCTCCGGTGTCCCGGCTGCGCAGGCACCCCTTCATCGCGGCGAGCAGCAGGGCGCCGGTCAGGCCCCCGAAGATCGCCCTGCCCTGCGTCCAACCCTGCTCGACCTCGACGGTCCCGCCGCGCGCAGCGGCCTCCAACATGTTCGTCAGCGACATGCGGTCATTCTGTCACCGGGGGTCAGCGGCTCTGGTGGGCGCGTCCCTTCCGGACCCCGGCCAGCGCAGTGGCCAGGCCGGGCATGCGCGGCCCGAGGGCGAACATTTTCTCGCTGCGGGTCTCCGGGGCGTTGTCGGCGGTGCGGCGCAGGTAGCGGTCCGGCAGGGACAGCCGCGCGATGGTGCGCCACGACTGCAGGTACTGCTTCCACAGCGGCCCGCTGACGTACGGCAGGTCGTATCGCTCGCACAGTTCGCGGACCTTGAGCGAGATCTCCGAGTACCGGTTGGACGGCAGGTCCGGGAACATGTGGTGCTCGATCTGGAACGACAGGTTGCCGGACATGAGGTTCATCGCCGGGCCGCCGTCGAGGTTGGCGCTGCCGAGCATCTGCCGCAGGTACCACTCCGCCTGCGTCTCGGTCTCGATGTCCGACAGGGTGAACTTCTCGGCGCCGTCGGGGAAGTGCCCGCAGAAGATCACGGCGTTGGTCCAGATATTGCGGATGATGTTGGCCGTGATCGTGGCGGTGAGGGCCTGGCGGCCGCTCGGTCCGGCGAGCACCGGGAACAGGATGTAGTCCTTGAGGATCTGCTGGCCGGCCTTGCGCAGGAACGCGCTGGCCCGGCGGCGGTCGGCCGGGGACGCGTCGCGGTCGAACGCGTCGGCCGTGTCGACCGCCTGCAGGCCGATGCCCCACTCGAAGCCGAGCATGAGGACGGCGTTGACGAGGATGTTCCCGGCGAACCGGGGCTCCCAGGGGATGTCCCGGGTCACGCGCAGGACACCGAACCCGACGTCGTCATCGATGCCGACGATGTTGGTGTACTTGTGATGCAGGTAGTTGTGGGTGTGCTTCCAGTCGGCGGAGCTGCCGACGAGGTCCCACTCCCAGTTGGTCGAGTGGATCTCCGGATCGTTCATCCAGTCCCACTGGCCGTGCATGATGTTGTGGCCGAGTTCCATGTTCTCGAGGATCTTGGCCACGGCGAGTGTGCCGGTCCCGAGGGCCCACACGGTGCGGTTGCGGGCGCCGAGGTACAGCAGCGCGCGGGCACCGAACTCCAGGCCTCGCTGGAGTTTGATGATGCTGTGGATGTAGCGGTAGTCGCGCTCACCGCGGGAGGCGATGACCTCGGCGCGGACAGCGTCGAGCTCCCGCCCGAGCTCCTCTATCTGATCGGAGCTGAGGTGGGCGTATTCGCCGACATCGGAGATCGCCATGAGTTCAGGATAGGCCGGTTCGGGTGCCCGCGGCTACGGCTGCGGGTCCGGCCGCCCTGCTTTCGTGATCAAGGGCACCCGATCCGACCGGCGTCAGTCACTCCAGGCGCGGCGCAACACTTCCAGGGAGCCGTGGATCCGCTCGACCGTCGATCCCACCGGCGCGATCATCAGTTCGTCGGCCCCCGCCGTGCGCGCGAAGTCGGTGAGGTACTCGCGCACCGCCGGCCCGTCGCCGACCGCCGTGTAGTGGATCATGTGCAGGATCTGGCGACCGCCGGCGGACTCCATGATCATGTCGAGTTCCTCGTCGGAGAACTCGCGTCCGCGGCCGGCCATGAGCTTGACCCGCTGGCGGCGGTACCACTGCAGTTCGCGTTCGGCCCGCTCGGTGTCGTCGTCGGCCACCACGTTGACGGCGGCGATCATGTACGGCTCGGCCAGCTGCTCGCTGGGCTGGAAGCGCTCGCGGTAAACCTGCGAGGCCTGTTCGAGGGCGTCGGGCGCGAAGTGCGAGGCGAACGCGTACGGCAGCCCGTAGGCGGCGGCGAGCTGCGCGCCGAACAGGGACGAACCGAGGATGTACAGCGGCACCTTGGTGCCCCGCCCGGGGATGGCCGCGATCCCGCGCGTGCGGGCGAAGTCGGAGGGCGAGTCGCCGAGGAACGCCTGCAGTTCGCGGACGTCGTCGGGGAAGTTCTCCGCCGCCGACGGTTCGCGGCGCAGCGCACGCAGGGTCTGCGGGTCGGTGCCGGGGGCGCGCCCCAGGCCGAGGTCGATGCGTCCGGGGTGTAGCTCGGCGAGGGTGCCGAACTGCTCGGCGATCACGATCGGCGAGTGGTTGGGCAGCATCACGCCGCCGGAGCCGAGCCGGATCCGCTCGGTTTGCGAGGCGATGTGCGCCATGAGTACCGCCGGCGCCGAGGAGGCGATGGACGGCATGTTGTGGTGCTCGGAGTACCAGACCCGCTCGTAGCCCAGTTCCTCCGCCTTCTGCGCCAGCGCCACCGAATCCTGCAGTCCCTCCCCGATGCTCTGGCCGGGGCGGACGGTCGCGAAGTCGATGACGGACAGAGGCAGGGCGGCACTGGACTGGGGGGAGCTGGTCTCGGGGGAGGTCATGCCCCGTGCAACCCGGGCCCCCGGCAGGCTATTCCTGTTGGCGCCCGGGCGGGGGCGGCAGACTGGGGGGCATGTCCCCCGCTGCTGACCGCCCCGCTGACCGCCCCACCGACAGCCCCGACAGCCCCGCCGGCCGTCCCGTCGACCTCGCCCGCCTCGTGTCCGTGATGCGCGAGACCGGCCCGCTCGTGCACTGCCTGACCAACTCGGTGGTCCGGCAGATCACCGCGGACGTGCTGCTCGCCGCCGGGGCGGCGCCCGCGATGGTCGACCACCCCGACGAGGCCTCCGATTTCGCCGCCATCGCCTCCGGCGTGCTCATCAACGTGGGCAACCCGACGGCCGAGCAGGTCGAGGGCATGCACGCCGCGATCGCCTCCGCCCGCGCCGCCGGCACCCCGTGGGTGCTGGACCCGGTGGCGGTCGGCGGTCTGGTCCTGCGGAC
>NZ_JAALDT010000098.1:0-14105 GCF_014144995.1 Dietzia sp. DQ11-71
CGAGGGGCGCGACCAGGCGACCGGCTCGGCGCCCGCGGCCACGACCGGCCCCGGCGTGACGGGTGACCCCGTGGGTTCGGAGACCGGTGAGGACCTGACGATCGAGTCCGCCGATCCCGAGGGGCCCTCGGATCAGTCCGCCGACACCTCCCCCGCCGCGGGCAGCGCGGTACCCGGTCCGGCAGCCGGGTCCGCACCGCAGCCCTCGGACGACCAGCCGGTCGGCGAGGCGTCCACGGACGGGACCGCGACCGACAAGTGATCGACCGGGACCCGATCCCCGACGACTCCACAGCCGACGACACCGCCCTCGACGACACCGCACTCGAGGTCATCGCGTCGAGCCTGCCCGAACTGGGTCCCCTGGACGTCCATGCGCTGTACAAACTGCGCGTGGACGTCTTCGTCGCGGAACAGGACTGCCCGTACGCCGAGATCGACGACGTCGACGCCGATCCCGGCACGATTCACCTGCTGGCCCGTGCACCGGACGGCGCGGTCGTCGCGACACTGCGGGTGTTCGGATCGGACGCGGGCGGCGGGGTCATGCACATCGGACGTGTCTGCACGACGCCCGCCTGGCGGGGTCGGGGCATCGCGGCGCGGCTGATCCGCCGTGGGCTCGTGCTGTGCCGGGACCGGCCCGTGGAGATCGGGGCCCAGGCCTATCTGGAGAGGTGGTACGAGCAGTTCGGATTCGCGCGGTGCGGGCCGGACTATCTCGATGGGCGGATCCCCCATCTCCCCATGCGGCGCGACCTCCTAGAATGAGACCCGGCTCACCCCCTTCGATCCCTCCCGAGGACACACATGACGTCTGACGCTCCCTCCGGCTCGCTGGTCAAGGCTCTCCTCCCGGAGAGCGAGATGCCGACGCACTGGTACAACATCCAGACCGATCTCCCCGAGCCCATGGCACCGCACCTGCACCCGGGGACCAAGGAGCCGCTCGGTCCCGAGGACCTCGCCCCGCTGTTCCCGATGTCCCTCATCGAGCAGGAGGTCACGCCGGAGCGCTACATCGAGATCCCCGAGGCGGTGCAGGAGATCTACCGATTGTGGCGGCCGTCGCCCCTGATCCGGGCCCGCCGCCTGGAGAAAGCGCTCGGCACGTCGGCGCGGATCTACTACAAGTACGAGGGCACCAGCCCGGTCGGCTCGCACAAGCCCAACACCGCGGTCGCACAGGCCTACTACAACGCCGCCGAGGGCATCACCAAGCTCACCACCGAGACCGGCGCCGGCCAGTGGGGCGCCTCTCTGGCGTTCGCCGGTCAGGCCTTCGGCATCGAGGTGGAGGTGTGGCAGGTCAAGGCCTCGTTCGAGTCCAAGCCGTACCGCCGGATGCTCATGGAGACCTTCGGCGCCTCGGTCCACCCGAGCCCGTCGGACCTGACCGAGGCGGGACGCTCGTTCCTGGCCAAGGACCCCGACACCCCCGGTTCGCTCGGCATGGCGGTCTCCGAGGCCGTCGAGGTGGCCGCCGGAGACCCCGAGGCCCGCTACTCACTGGGGTCGGTGCTCAACCACGTGTGTCTGCACCAGACCGTGATCGGCGAGGAGGCCCTCAAGCAGCTGGGCATGTTCGGCGAGGACGCGCCCGACTACGTGTACGGCTGCGCCGGTGGCGGCTCCAACCTCGCCGGGTTGGCCTTCCCGTTCATCCGCGAGAACCTCGCCGGTGCCCGGACGCAGATCATCGCCGTCGAGCCCACGGCGTGCCCGTCGCTGACCGAGGGCGAGTTCCGGTACGACCACGGTGACGTCGCCGGCCTGACCCCTCTGATGAAGATGTACACCCTCGGTCAGGACTTCGTCCCGGACCCCATCCATTCCGGTGGCCTGCGCTACCATGGCATGGCGCCGCTGATCAGCCACGTCAAGCACCTGGGCCTGCTCGATTCCATGGCGGTGGAGCAGAACGTCGCGTTCGCCGCGGGCGTGGAGTTCGCCAAGGCGGAGGGCATCGTCCCCGCACCCGAGTCGACGCACGCCCTCGCAGGTGCGATGGCCAAGGCCCGCGAGCACACCGGTGAGGCAGGCACCGGACCGTCGATCGTGATCGGCCTCTCCGGTCACGGCTTCCTCGACCTCCCCGCGTACGAGTCCTTCATCCGCGGTGAGATGGGCTGACGCCTCCGCAGACCCCCCGACCGTTCCACACCCTCGATCACAGGAGCCCCCCTATGACCAAGACCATCGACTTCACCGACCGCGTCGCGATCATCACCGGCGCCGGCGGCGGCCTCGGCCGCGCCTACGCGCTCGCGCTGGCCGAGCGTGGCGCCAAGGTCGTCGTCAATGACCTGGGCGGCGACGTCCACGGCGAAGGTGGCACCCCCTCCCTGGCGCAGCAGGTCGTCGACGAGATCACGGCCGCCGGTGGCGAGGCCATCGTCGACGGCAACGACATCACCGACGAGGCCGCCGTCGCGTCCCTCGTGTCGACGGTGATCGACAAGTGGGGCCGCATCGACGTGCTCATCAACAACGCCGGCATCCTGCGTGACAAGTCGTTCGCCAAGATGGAGATGGACGACTTCCGCAAGGTCGTCGAGGTGCATCTCATGGGCTCGGTCAACTGCACCAAGGCCGTGTGGCCGCACATGGCCGAGGCGGGCTACGGGCGCATCCTCATGACCGCCTCCACCTCCGGGATCTACGGCAACTTCGGCCAGGCCAACTACGGGGCCGCCAAGTCCGGGCTCGTCGGCCTGATGAACGTCCTGGCGATCGAGGGCGCCAAGAAGAACATCAAGGTCAACGCGATCGCCCCCACCGCGGCCACGCGGATGACCGAGGATCTGCTGCCGCAGCGGGTGCTCGACATCATGGGCCCGGAGACCATCGCCCCCGGCGCCCTGTTCATGGTCAGCGAGGACGCCCCCACCAAGACCATCCTCGGTGCCGGCGCCGGCGTGTTCGCCGTGTCCCAGATGGTCGAGTCGCGGGGCGTCTACCTCCCCGACGACGCGCGCACCCCCGAGGTCGTCGCGGAGCGCTGGAACGAGATCGCGGACGTCACCGACGCCAACCCCCTGGAGTCGGCTTTCGAGCAGACCTCCAAGTACGCCGCGCTCGCCGCCCGCGAGCTGGGCCTGCACCTGGAGAGCTGAGGAAGGGCCGCCGCCCCGCCACCCCGGCACCCGCCGGAGCCCCCGCCGGAGCCCCGCCGTCGAGAAGGGCGTTCCGCACACATCCGCCGAGTATGGATGTGCGGAACGCCCTTCTCGTTGAGCGCTGGGCGGGGCCGGAGCGGGCGGCACTGGTGGCGCTGGGGCGGGCGGCGGCGCCGTCTCACTCCTGGTCGGCGAACTGGGTTTCGTAGAGCTCCGCGTAGCGACCACCGGTGGCCAGGAGCTCGGCGTGCGTGCCCGACTCGACCACCCGGCCGGCCTCGAGGACCAGGATCGTGTCGGCGGCGCGCACCGTCGACAACCGGTGGGCGATCACCAACGAGGTGCGGTCGGCCATCGCCTCGCTCAGCGCCTCCTGGACGGCGGACTCGTTGGTGGAGTCCAACGCACTGGTGGCCTCGTCCAGCACCACCACCGACGGGGCGGCGATGAGCAGCCGCGCGATCGTCAGTCGCTGACGCTCACCTCCCGACAGCCGGTAGCCGCGATCACCGATGACGGTGTCGAGACCGTCCGGCAGCGACCGCACGAGATCCTCGAGCCGGGCCCGGCGCAGCGCGTCCCAGACGAGGTCATCGGAGACCTCCGGCCGCGCGAAGGTGAGGTTGGAGCGGATCGTGTCGTGGAAGAGGTGGCCGTCCTGCGTGACCATACCCACCGTGCGCCGCAGCGACGACGAGGTGACCCGACGCACGTCGAGTCCCGACACCCGCACCGCACCCGAGTCGACGTCGTACAGCCGCGGCAGCAGGGAGGCGATCGTGGACTTGCCCGCGCCGGACGACCCGACCAAGGCGATCATCTGTCCCGGTTCGGCGCGGAAGGAGATCCCGTGCAGGACCTCCTGGCCGCCGCGGGTGTCGAGGACCGCGACCTCCTCGAGCGAGGCGAGGGAGACCTTGTCCGCCGAGGGATAGGAGAACGTCACGTCGTCGAACTCGATGGTCGCCGGGCCCTCCGGGATGGCGACGGCGTCGGGGGCGTCGGAGATGAGCGGTTCCAGGTCGAGGACCTCGAAGACCCGCTCGAAGCTGACGATGGCCGTGACGATGTCCATCGGCGCGTTGGCCAGGGAGGTCAACGGGCCGTACAGGCGGGTGAGGAGCAGCGCGAGGGCCACGACGGACCCCGCGTCGAGAGCGCCGTTGAGTGCGAACCACCCGCCGAGCCCGTAGACGAGCGCCAGCGCCAGCGTGGACACCAGGGTCAGCGAGTTCATGAACACACTCATGAGCAGCGCGGTTCGCACGCCGATGCCGCGGACCCGGCCCGCGCGGGCGGAGAACTCCGCCGACTCCGTCTCAGGACGTCCGAAGAGCTTGACCAGGGTCGCGCCGCCGGCGTTGAACCGCTCGGTCATCTGGTCGTT
This sequence comes from Dietzia sp. DQ11-71, assembly GCF_014144995.1. Classification (NCBI taxonomy): domain Bacteria; kingdom Bacillati; phylum Actinomycetota; class Actinomycetes; order Mycobacteriales; family Dietziaceae; genus Dietzia; species Dietzia sp. DQ11-71. The sequence goes on from NZ_JAALDT010000098.1 coordinate 4,507, forward strand.
CATCGACGCGTTGAGATCCGAGGCCTCGCGGCGGAGCCGCGCGAGCCGCTTGCCCACGTAGCGGGCCGGGAACAGGAAGATCGGCAGCAGCAGGACGGACAGGACGGTGAGCTGCCAGTTGATACCGGCCATCACGGCCAACGTGAGTACGAGCTGCACCAGGTTCGACACGACCCCGGACAGCGTGTCCGAGAACGCCCGCTGGGCACCCATCACGTCGTTGTTGAGGCGACTGACCAGCGCGCCGGTGCGGGTGCGCATGAAAAAGGCGACCGGCATCGTCTGGACGTGGTCGAACACCGCGCGGCGCAGGTCGAGGATGAGCCCCTCCCCGATCCGTGCGGACCACAACCGGGTGACGACGGCGACGATCGCCTCGATGATCCCGATCGCGGCGATGGCGAGCGCGAGGCCGATCACGACCCGGACCGGCGAGGCCTCGACGATCGCGGTGACCACGCGGCCGGCGAGCAGCGGTGTCGCCACGGCGAGGGTGGCCCCGAAGACGGAGAGCACCAGGAAGAAGACGATGCGCCGGGTGTGCGGGCGGGCGAACTGTCCGATCCTGCGGAAGTTCTCGCGGGTGAACACACTGCGGTCCAGCGCGATGTTGTTGTTCTCGGCCCGCATCAGCGTGCGCATGGCGGCCTGCTGCATCGTCACGTAGCGGTACTCCTCCCGCGCCGGAGAGGGGCCCCGACGACCGTTCGGTACAACCCGGCACGGGGCCCACGTATTCCGGCCCGCGACCGCGGTGGCGTTCCTCGTCGTCGTCGCCCCGATCCGGTCTTTGGACAAAATCTGGGGTGATGTCTAGACACGGCGGGGGAATTTGTCTAATGTCAGGGGCAACACAGTGGCATACGCCACACCCTGTTGACCCGGAGGTCGTCTGCGATGTCCAGCACCGAGTACATCAGCCCCACCGACGGGGCACCGCACACCCACCACGAGGCGGACGCCGCCGTCGAGCCCTACGCGTGGACCGACGCCAAGCGGTACCTGTGGCTGCTCGGACTCATCCCCGCGATGGGTCTGTTCGTGTCGATGCCGATCGTCGCCGGCTTCAACGCCCTCGGCTGGGGCGTGGCGGCCACCGTCGCCTGGTTCCTCCTCCCCTTCCTCGTCTACGTCGCGATCCCCCTCGGGGACCTCGCCGTCGGCGCCGACGGTGAGAACCCGCCCGACGAGGTCATGGACAAGCTCGAGGCCGACCCGTTCTACCGGTGGTGCACGTACCTGTACATCCCCTTCCAGTACGCGTCCCTCATCGCGGCCGCCTACCTCTGGTCCGCCGACGACCTGTCGTGGCTGGGCTACGACGGGGGACTCGGGATCGCCGCCTCGATCGGCGTCGCCTGGACCGTCGCGATCACCGGCGGGATCGGGATCAACACCGCCCACGAGCTCGGGCACAAGATCGCCGGCAGCGAGAAGTGGCTGTCCAAGGTCGCCCTGGCCACCACCGGCTACGGACACTTCTTCATCGAGCACAACCGCGGACACCACGCGCGTGTCGCCACTCCGGAGGATCCGGCCAGCTCGCGCTTCGGTGAGTCGTTCTGGGCCTTCCTCCCGCGCAGCGTGTTCGGGTCGCTGACGTCGGCCTGGCACCTGGAGTCCGAGCGGCTCCGGCGGCTGGGCAAGAGCCCGTGGACCCTGCGCAACGACAACCTCAACGCCTGGCTCATGACGGTCGTGCTCTTCGGCGGACTCATCGCCGTGTTCGGCTGGGAGATCGCGCCGTGGCTCATCGTGCAGGCCGTCTTCGGCTTCTCGCTGCTGGAGGTCGTCAACTACCTCGAGCACTACGGCCTGCTCCGCCAGAAGACCTCCGCCGGCCGCTATCAGCGCTGCCGCCCGGAGCACTCGTGGAACTCCGACCACCTGGTGACCAACATCTTCCTCTACCACCTGCAGCGTCACTCCGACCACCACGCCAACCCCATGCGTCGCTACCAGGTACTGCGCAGCTTCGAGCAGGCCCCGCAGCTGCCCTCGGGCTACGCCACGATGATGGTCCTGGCCTACGTGCCGCCGCTGTGGCGCAAGGTCATGGACAAGCGCGTCCTGGCCCACTACGACGGCGACATCACCCGCGCCAACATCCAGCCGTCCAAGCGCGAGAGGATCCTCGCCCGGCACGGCGCCGGGTCGACGGCGGTCGCCGAGCAGATCGTCGCGGACACCGACATCGCGACCGATCAGACCTCACCGACCGGTGAGTACGTGTGCCCCAACTGCGGGAACCACTACTCGGAGGCCGCCGGGCTGCCGCGCGAGGGTTTCCCCGCCGGGACCCCGTGGTCGGCCATCCCCGACAGCTGGCGGTGCTCGGACTGCGGCGTCCGCGACAAGGTGGACTTCCTGCCCGTGAAGTGACCCCCGCGTGCGGGGCTCCGATCGGCCCTCCGCCGCCCGGCCCACGGGATCAGGAACAATGGACACCATGCCCCGTCACCGCCCCACAAGTGACCGACGCTCCCCCGGCGACCCCCGCGGGGAGCGTCGGTCACTGCGCTCCACCGTGTTCGAGGCCATGCACGAGCTGCTGGGCTCGCACGACTGGCCCTCGGTGACCATGTCCGACGTGGCCAAGGCCGCCGGTCTCAGCCGGCAGACCCTGTACAGCACCTTCGGCAACCGTCAGGGACTGGCCCAGGCGTACGCACTCCAGCTGTCGGAGACCTTCGCCGGGGAGATCCGCGACTCGATCATCCGCCACCCGGGGCAGATCGAGACCGCGCTGAACGAGGGGATCAACGGGTTCCTCCTGTCGAGCCGGAACGACCCGCTGGTCCGCGCCCTGCTCACCGGCGACATCAAACCGGACCTCCTGCGCCTCATCACGACCGAGGCCGGGCCGCTCATCGAACGGGCCACCGAGGTGCTCACCCCCGCCCTGTCCGACAGCTGGATGCGCATCGAGGAAGCCCAGGCACGGCTCGCGGCGTCGATCATCGCCCGGATCGGCATCAGCTTCATCTCACTGCCGCCCAACGACCCCGACCAGCTGGCGTCGGGCCTCACCGAGGTCATCGCCCCGTATCTCCAGAAGGTCATTCAGGTCGACGTCCAGGGGTGAGCCCCCGGCCCCGCAGGGCCGGGGCGCTCTACGCGCCGTCGGCGATGGTCGACCGCGCACCCGGCTGTCCCGGCACCGGGACGCTCGCCTCGAGGAACAGTCCCCGCGCCTCCACGCACAGCCGGTCGCCGGCGTGGATGGTGGCGTGCGTCCACGTCTTGCGGCCGTCGACCTCGTGCACCCAGGCCCGGAACGTCAGCGGCTGGAGCAGCGGCGTGGGCGAGCGATAGTCGATCTCGTAGTGCGCCGTCATCCCGAAGCGGCCACCCCAGTGGTTGGCGAAGCCCATCATGTGGTCGATGACGAGCGCGCTGATCCCCCCGTGGACACACGCCGGCGGGCCCTGGTAGACGGGACCGAGGGTCACCTCCGCCATCACCGACCCGTCGTCACAGCCGTGGAACTGCACCGGCGGGGCGATCGGGTTCTCCTGCCCGCCGACCGGGTTCGAGCGACGGGTCCCGGCACCCGTCCACATGTTCTCCAGCCGACGTGAGGGCGATGGGACTCGCGGCTCCAGCAGATCAGCGACTTCGGCCAGGCGGTCGGCGATGTCCCCGAGCTCGACCTCGGAGTGCGCCAACGCCGCCGTCGCCTCCCGCAACCTGCGCAGTTCGGCCACCGCGCGGTCCAACTCCGGGTCCGCCGGCGGCAGCTCGGGGACGGGGATCGGGTCGAAGGAGTCCCCGAACCGGCTCCGCGCGGCGTCGAGGGAGAACTGGTCCGGATCCAACCCCGGGAGGGGTACTCCACCGAATCCGGGACGATCGCTCTGTTTGGTCATACTCTTAGAGTATGTCGACACCTGTCAACCCGAAGCCGTTCGATCCCGTTACCTATGGCCCGTGGGCCCTCGTCGTGGGCGGAAGTGAGGGCGTGGGCGCCGAGATCGCGTTCCGCCTCGCCGATCAGGGCGTGTCCTCCGTGGTCGTCGCCCGCAAGGCCGGGCCCCTCGAGGAGACCGCCGAGGCCGTCCGCGCCAAGGGCGTCGAGTGCCGGGTCGTGTCCGTCGACCTCACCGAGCCCGGCGCCACCGAGGGCATCGCCGCGGCCTGCGAGGGCCTCGACCTGGGGCTGCTCGTCCTCAACGCCGGCGCCAACACGTACGGCTCCGAGTTCGTCGAGTCCGACATGACCCAGGTTCAGAAGGTCATCGACCTCAACATCACCTCGCCGATGCAGATCATCCGGCAGTTCGGCCCCGCCCTCAAGGCCCGCGGCCGCGGCGGCATCGTGGTGATGGGCTCGATGGCCGGCTACCTCGGCCACGCCGACATGAGCGTGTACTCCGCGGCCAAGGCGTTCAGCCGGGTCTTCGTCGAGGGCCTGTGGCTCGAGATGCGCGAGCACGGCGTCGACGTCGTCGAGGTCATCCTCGGCGTCGTCCGCACCCCCGCGATGATCCGCGCCGGCCTGGACATGGACCTGCCCGGCTTCACCGTCAGCGAGCCCACCGAGGTCGCCGAGGAGGTCCTGGCGTCCATCGGCAACGGCCCGATCCACGTCTGCGGCGGCGAGAACAACCGCAAGGGCGTCGAGTTCTCCTCCGGCGTCGACCGGGGACGGATCGTGGCCGGATCCCACAAGCGGATGACGGCGCTGCGCGGGAACTGAAGTCCGACGCGACGCACGCGTCGGTGCCCGGCCGCGGATGCTCCTATGGATGTCAAGCGGCTTTGGCGAGGTCGGCGGTGGTCGGTGCTTTGGTGGCGGGGTCGCGAGCCTGTAGGTCGTTGATCAGGGCATGGTAGATCTCGCGCGCGATGTGGCGTTTGAGGCAGCGCATGATGTCTTTCTTGGACAGGCCTTGCGCGGTTCGTCGGTCAACGTATGAGCGGGTGCGTTCGTCCCATCGCATGCGGCTCAGTGCGATGGTATGCAGGGCGTGGTTCGCGGCCCGGTCGCCACCGCGGTTGAGTCGGTGTCGGTCTCGTCGTCCTGAAGAGGCAGGGATCGGGGCCACGCCGCACAGGTGCGCGAACGCCGCTTCGGAGCGCAGCCTGTCTGGGTTGTCGCCCGCGGTGGCCAGAAGCTGCCCGGCGACGTCAGGTCCCACGCCCATGCGGTTCATCAGGGTCGGAGCCGTCTGCGCGGTCAGGGCTTTTAGCTCGACGTCGAGGTCGGCGATCTCCTCACTCAGTGCCAGGATCCGGCGGCTCAGAATGCGTAGTGCCGCCTTGGTCGCGCCGAGGGGACTAGCGAGGTCGCTGGGACGGAACCGGGCGCAGACTGCGGCCAGCTCGCGGGCGGGCAGGCCACGCAACTGGGCTCGCAATTCCTCCGGAGCGGTGATCACCAGCTGCCTGGCCTGATTGATCGCTTGGGTGCGGGCCTTGACCGCGGAGCGCCGAGGCACACGCAAGGCCCGGACCGCCTCCACGATCCCGTCGCGGGTCTTCGGCACGCCAGTGGCACGCCCGGAGGCGACCGCGGTAGCAGCGGCATAGGCGTCTATCGGGTCGGACTTGCCCTTCATCCGCCGGGTCTTGCGGTCGGGTCGGTCGACTTCGACCACCGGTAGTCCGGCCCGGGCCAACACCCGAGACAGCTCGGCGCCGTAGGCTCCGGTGCCCTCGACCCCAACGGCCTGCACGGTGCCGTGGCCGCCGAGCCATGAAAGTAGCTGCCGGTACCCGGAACCCGTGGCCGGGAACTCTCGGTCGGCCAGATGCCGCCCGAGGGAGTCGATCACCGCCGCGTGATGGGTCTGACCATGCGTATCCACTCCGGCGATGACATGCACGTGCTGATCGGACATCATGGTCACTGCTGCCTTTCTCGTTGATCCCGGTGGGGCAGCACGCGCCGGCCAGGCGGGCGGACAAGACAGTGGCGGGGCTTCTGAACCAAGCTCCTATGAGGTCACAAACGCCCGTCCGGTCGCGTGCGTAGCGATCCCCCGAGCGGGCCGACAAATCCGCTTCTAGTCAGCCACCGCGACGGTCAGCCCGTGAGTCAGACCCGCCCGAAGAACCACTACACACATCATCACTGTCAGCCCTCGATGGGCCGGCCGCGGTCGGCGTCCCGGATACCCCTCGGCTCGATGAACAACGCCTCAGCCGTCGCGCAGAGGGTCTCGCCGGTGTGGAGGGTCGCGGTCGCCCAGATCTTGCGGCCCTCCACCCGTTCCTGCCGCGCCTCGAACCGCAGCGGGGCGAACAGTGGCGTCGGCGACTTATACGAGATGCGCAGGTCCGCGGTCATGCCGACACTCTCCGACGCGGCGTTCGCCAGCCCCAGCATCTCGTCGAAGATCAGCGCGACGATCCCGCCGTGGACGCAGCCGGGAGGCCCCTGGTACTCGATACCCAGGGTGAGGTCGGCCCGCACGGTCGCATCGGGGAACACCACCGGCTCCAGCGGCGGGGACACCGGGTTCCGGCTGCCGGTCGCCGGGTTGGCCGCCAGGTGCTCCGGCACACCCCAGGTGGCGTACTCCGACGGCCGCACCACGGTGCCCACGGTCTCGAGGTGCTCGACCAACCCGCGCACGGTGGCCACGGCGTCGTGGACGTCCTCGTAGACGGACCCGGCGACCAGGCCGCGGAGTCGGCGCAGCTCGCGGGCCAGCTCGGTCGCGCCGGACGCATCGGGGTCCTGGCGCAGGAAGGGAGTGCCCTCATCGCTCGCACCGGCGGGGTCCGCGGTGCCGAGGGGGCGGTCGCCCGGGGCGGTGGGGTCGGAAGGGCCGGAGTCGGTCGTCACGGCAACAGAATCTACTCTGCGCCCCGGGGTCAGCCCTCGCCCGCGCCCTCATCCCGGTGCTGCCGGTACGCCGCCACCCACTCCGCGGGCATGACGAACAGCCCCTCGGCGGTGGCGCAGAGGCGATCTCCCGCGTGGACCGCGCCCTGCGACCACACCTTCCGGCCGTCCACCCGGACCTGACGGGCGGTCACCACGATCGGCTCGAGGATGGGCGTGGGGCTGCGGTAGTCCAGGTCCAGGTACATCGTCATCCCGGTGGTCCCCGCGTGGTGGTTGACCCGGCCCAGCGCCGCGTCGAACAGCAGGGCCACGACACCGCCGTGAACACACCCCGGGGGGCCCTGGTACTCCAGCCCGAGCGTCATCTCGGCCCTGAGCGTCCCGTCGTCCAGCAACTCGAACTCGGCCGGCGGGGCGAGGACGTTGGACCGGCCGATGATCGGGCAGTTGGAGGCGTACCGACGCTCCCGCCAGTTGACCTCCTGCCGCTGCTCGGGGCTCGCCGACGCGGCCTCCAGCTCGTCGGCCACCCTGCGGATCCGATCGGTCAGCGGGCCCAGGTCGGTGTCGAACATGCCGCCGGTGGTGAGCGCGCGGATCCGGCGCACCTGCTCCACCAGGGCGTAGAGGCCGGCCTCGTCGTCGTCGTCCCTGTCGACCGGACGGCCAGTACCGCGCGCCGGGTCCAACGGCCCCAGATCCACCGTCGGCCGGTCGCGCCGCACGACGGCCCCCGGCTCGACAGTCCCCGGCTCGACGGTCACCGGGTCGTTCATGCCGGCGCCGACCCGGTCACATCGCCGGCCGCCACCGTGTCGGTGACCCCGGCCGCACCGCGGCCCGCACGCCGGCCGAAGAACGAGCCGTCGCCCAGGGACGTACCGGAGATGTAGCCGTCGCCGTGCAGACCGTGCGTGCACCGCCCGGCCGCGAACAGGCCCGCGATGGGCTCGCCCGCGCGGTCCAGCACGCGCGACTGCAGGTCCGTGTGGAGTCCCCCGAGCGTGAACCCCTGCGCCTTGAGGGGCAGGCCGTTGAAGGTGTCCGGCCCCCCGGCACCCGTCGGGTAGGCACCGAACGGCGGCTCGAGCGGGCGCACCCACCGGGCGTTCTTTCCGAACTGCGGGTCCTCGCCACGCTCGGCGCCGGCGTTGTATCGGCGCAGCTGGTCGGCCAGCGCATCGGCGGGCAACCCGCAGTCGGCGGCGAGCTCCTCGATGGTCTCGGCGGCGTGCATGGGCTGCATACCCCACAGTTCGGACTCCGGGACGTCCTCGATGCCCTTCTCGTCGATGATCACCCACACCGGCGGGCGGCGGTGATACACGGCCGCGTGGCAGTACAGGCCCGGGTAGACCTCCTCGTTGATGAAGCGCTGCCCGTCGCCGTCGACGAGCATCGCGCCCACCACCAGGCGGGGGATGACGAGCATCGCGGTCTCGGTCTGGTGCATGCGGCGCACGGCCGCGCCGGCCTCGATGCCCATCTCGATGCCGGAGCCGTCGTCGCGGCCGTCGGAGACCTTGTCCTTGCCCAGCTGCTGCGGCGCCCACTGTTCGAGCATCCGGTCGTTGTCCACGAACCCGCCCGTCGCCAGCACGACGCCGCCGGTGGCGCGGTACTCGCGTTCCTCGGAGAACTGCGTGGCCCGGACGCCCACCACGCGTCCGTCCTCGACGATGAGCGAACGCGCCTTGACGTCGCACTGCAGGTCGACGCCGGCCTTCTGCGCCGTGGCCACGAGGGAGTCCATGAGCACGTTCCCGGCGAAGTTCGGGGCGGGCGGCCGGTGACCGCGCGCTGCCGGGGTGGCCAGGGACGCGTAGGGCTCCGCCCGCTCCCCCATCCACATCAGGCCCGAGTCGTCGCCCGGCATCCAGGTGGGGGTGTCCCACAACTTCCGGTTGAACACCGCTCCGTGCGAGACCAGCCAGTCGTGGTGCTCGACGGCCCCCGCGCAGTAGTCGGCGATCTTCGCCTCGTCGGCGTTGGGCCCGAGCGCGGCCAGGAGGAACGCGCGCATGTCCTCCTCGGTGTCGGCGATGCCCAGGGCCTGCTGGGTGGCCGTGCCGCCCCCCAGGTAGACCTCGCCGCCCGACTGCGCCGAGGAGCCGCCCGGTCCGGAGGCGCCCTCCAGAGCGATGACCGTCGACCCGGCCTCGGCGGCCTCGATCGCCGCGCAGGCGCCGGCGATTCCCATCCCCACCACGATGACGTCCGCCGTCATCACGGCGGGACGGTTGTCTGCACTCATGTCCGTCATGGTCTGCACACTACTTGTAACGTGTTTCAGTTAGTGCATTAATGTCGGGTTCATGATTGATGGTTCCGACACCGCCCGTCTGGACGCCCTCGAGGCGAGGCTCACCTCGACCGAGAACGGTCTCGCCACCGCGCGGGCCGAGCTGGCCCGCGCGGCCGACGAGCTGGCCGTACTGCGCCTACTGGCCTCCTACTCCCCCCGCGTCGACTCCGGCGACGCCGAGGGCGTGGCCGAACTGTGGACCGAGGACGGCGTCTACGACGTGGACACCGGCGTACTCGAGGGGCACGAGGGGCTGCGGGAGATGGTGCACGGGGACGCGCACCAGGGACTCATCGCGCACGGGTGCGGGCACGTCCCCAGCCTGCCGGTCGTGCTGCTGGACGGGGACCGCGCGGTGGCGACCGGCTACACCCAGCTCGTGGTGCGCTCGTCGCGCCCCGGGCGCTACACGGTGATGCGGGTGACGGCGAGTCGGTGGGAGCTGGAGCGGCGCGGTCGGGTGGACGCGCCGGACCGCGGGTGGCGGGTCGTGCTGCG
>NZ_JAALDT010000099.1:0-22534 GCF_014144995.1 Dietzia sp. DQ11-71
CAGCGCAGCGCCCCGGCACACGCCCGCCGTTGAGGCGGGGTGCGCCGGGGCGCTGACGGCTACCGCGTCCTCCCCCGCCACCTACCGGCGGGCGGGGGCGCGTATCAGACCTTCTTGGGGACCCGCAGTTCGCGAGGCAGCGAGAACGTGATGGTCTCCTGCGCCGTCCGGACGGTGGAGACGTCGCCGAAGCCGTGGTCGGCGAGCAGGTCCACCACCCCGCGGACGAGGATCTCCGGCACGGACGCGCCCGACGTCACGCCGACGGTGGTGACGCCCTCGAACCAGGACGTGTCGATCTCCTTGGCGTAGTCCACCAGGTGCGCGTCGCGGGCTCCCGCCTGCAGCGCGACCTCCACCAGTCGCACGGAGTTGGACGAGTTCTGTGACCCCACCACGATCACCAGGTCGCACTGCGGAGCCATGGTCTTGACCGCGACCTGACGGTTCTGCGTGGCGTAGCAGATGTCGTCGGACGGCGGGTCGATGAGCGTGGGGTACTTCTGCTTGAGGCGGCGCACCGTCTCCATGGTCTCGTCCACGCTGAGCGTGGTCTGCGAGAGCCAGATCAGCTTCTCGGTGTCCACGGGGATGTCCAGCGCGTCCACGGACTCGGGACCGTCGACCAGCGTCACCACGTCGGGCGCCTCACCGGCGGTCCCCTCGACTTCCTCATGGCCCTCGTGGCCCACCAGCAGGATGAGGTAGCCCTCGCGCGCGAAGCGCTTGACCTCGGTGTGGACCTTGGTCACCAGGGGGCAGGTGGCGTCGAACGTCTTGAGTTCGAGCTGGAGAGCGCTCTCGCGGACGGCGGGCGATACGCCGTGCGCGGAGAACACCAGGTTCGCGCCGTGCGGGACCTCGTCGGTCTCGTCGACGAAGATCACGCCCTGGTCGGTGAAGGACTCGACCACGTGCTTGTTGTGGACGATCTCCTTACGGACGTACAGCGGCGCCCCATGCTTGGCCAGGGCTTTCTCGACCGTCTCGACGGCTCGGTCGACGCCGGCACAGTAGCCGCGCGGTTCCGCGAGAAGTACCCGCTTGGTTGCCGGTTCGGCGATCATGTCGGTCTGCTCGGTCATGTCCCCAGGGTACGGTTCATACTGGATTTCGACCATTACGCCTCCCTTCACGCCCCCCGGCAGAGAGGTCCGCATGCTCCGACCCCTGTTCCTGACCCGTGCCTCGATCGGTCTCGCTGCCACCGCGGCGGAGCGTGTCGTGGCCCTGCCCGGCCGTGCGGTCGAGGCGGTCACCACGCTGCCCGCGATCCCCGTGCGGGTCGCCGGCGGCCTGGTCCAGTCCTATCTCCACGCCGGTCAGACCCTCACGGACCTGGCCGTCAAGGGCGACAAGGTGCTCGCCTCGGTGTTCCCGGCACGGTCCGACCAGCCGGAGTGGGCGACGTTCGACGAGGACGAGGCCGACCCCGACGAGGTCCTGGACGTGTCCTACCGGATCTACGGGTCGTCCTCGAGGGCCGCCCGCGACCGGGACGACGACCCCGACGTGCCGACCGGCCGCGTCGCTCCCCGCGACGCGTGACGGCCTCGTCCCCGCGCACGCCGAGCAGCGCCGAGCAGCCGTGGCCGGTCCGGGTGGTCTCGGACCAGATCGCGGCGTGGATCCACCGGCTCGGGGCGGTGTGGGTCGAGGGTCAGATCACCCAGCTGAGCCTGCGCCCCGGCACCCGCACCGCGTTCCTCACCCTGCGTGACCCCTCCGTCGACAACTCGCTGACGCTCACGTGTCCGCCCAGGCTCATCTCGGAGTCGCCGGTGCCGGTCACCGAGGGCAACCGGGTGGTCGTGCGGGGTACCCCGCGCTTCTACACGGGCCGCGGCTCGTTCTCCCTCCAGGTCTCGGAGATCCGCCCGGTGGGCGTGGGCGAGCTCCTCGCCCGCATCGAGCGGCTCAAGCAGGCGCTGTCGGCGGAGGGGCTGTTCGATCCCCGACTCAAGCGGCCCCTGCCGTTCCTACCCACGTGCGTCGGCCTGATCACCGGTCGGGCGAGCGCCGCCGAACGCGACGTCGTCGAGGTGGCCCGCGGCCGCTGGCCGGATGTACGTTTCGCCGTGCGCAACACCCCGGTGCAGGGGGTGTCGGCTGTGCCCCAGATCCTGGACGCGCTGGCCGAGCTCGACGCCGACCCCGTCGTCGACGTCATCATCCTCGCCCGCGGCGGCGGGTCGGTCGAGGACCTCCTCCCCTTCTCCGACGAGGCCCTTATCCGCGCGATCTCGCGGTGCCGCACCCCGGTGGTCTCCGCGATCGGCCACGAGCCCGATTCGCCGTTGTCGGATCTCGTCGCCGACCTGCGGGCGGCCACCCCGACCGATGCGGCCAAGCGGGTCGTGCCCGACGTGATCGAGGAGCGTCGTCGTATCGCCGAAGCCCGGTCCCGTACCGCCCGGGCGCTGCGCGGTTGGGTGGACCGGGAGCGCAACCAGCTGGCGGCCGTGCGGTCGCGGCCGTGCATGGCGAACCCGTACGGGATCGTCGAGTCGCGGGCGGAGATCGTCGCCGAGGCACTGCGCGCGGCCCGACGCGACATCACCCGGATCATCGACTCGGAGTCCACGTCGCTGGGCCACCTGTCGGCGCGTCTCACCACGCTCGGGCCCGCCGCCACCCTGGCCCGTGGCTATGCCGTGGTGCAGTCCGTCGCCGGGAGTCACGACGGCCGGGTGGTCTCGTCGATCGCCGACGCCCCACCCGGATCGCAGCTGCGGATCCGCGTCTCCGACGGCTCCATCTCCGCGGCGGCACTCGGGTCGACACCCGCCGCCGGCCGCCCCACCCCTTCCACCGAACCGACCGAGGAGCAGTCCTGATGTCCGACGAGCAGACCCCCGTCTCCGAGCTGGGATACGAGCAGGCCCGCGACGAGTTGATCGAGGTGGTCCGCATCCTCGAGGCCGGCGGTCAGGATCTGGACGCCTCACTGGCGTTGTGGGAGCGGGGCGAGGAACTCGCCGAGCGGTGCACCGAACACCTCGACGGCGCGCGTGCGCGCATCGACGCCGTCCTGGGTGACGACGACGAGGGCGACTCCGGCCGGGGGTGATCCCGTCGCCCAGCCGGGCGCGAACACCTACCGCCGCCCCGATGCGATCACCGCGGGCACGGCACGCCGGGCGTCTACGGCGCGGGCAGCGGCTCGACGTCCTGTACGGCGGCGGCGAGTGACTCGAAGTCGGACGTCGGCGCGGAGCCGGTGACGGCCACGCGGACGTCGTCGAGGTCGAGCACCCACACCGGCCGGACGTCGTCCCCGGTGAGGACGGCCCACTCGCGCCCGGAGATGGGCACCACGGTGCGACTGGGCCTCGGCCCGCCACCCAGTGACCGGAACGCGTCCTCGGGGGCGTCGGACTGGACGAGCTCGATGTAGCTGCGCTCGCCCGTCACCCAGCCGACGTGGCTGGAGGTGGTCCCGGCGAAGCCCTGGACACGGCCGGAGTTGGGGGTCCACCCCTCTGGGACCTCGGGCGAGCGGATCGGGAAGTCCAGGCTCCGGGCGTCCTGCTCCAGCGAGGCCCGCGCGTCGAAGTCGGGGATCTGTCCCTGCTGCGGGCCGGACGGGCTGAAGGTGCACAGTCCGGCCACTCCGGCGAAAACGCCGCAGATCACCATGAGCACCACCACCGACCAGAACATGTCGCGGTTGCCCTGCAGGATTCTCGGTTTCGCCTCGGCCACGCCTGCGAGTATCCCACCCACCCGGGGCGAGTCCGGCGCGTGGCCCCCGGCGGGGTGGCCGAGGTGGAACAATGGGCGCCGACACGCCACCGCGGCCGTGCGCGCCACCGTCGCGCCCGTGCCACCTTCAACCCCAGCCAGCGTTCACGAGGAGCCAGACCACCTATGTCACCCACCAAGCGTCCCGATCGAAACCTCGCAATGGAGCTGGTCCGTGTGACCGAGGCCGCCGCCCTGGCCGCCGGGCGGTGGGTCGGTCGTGGCGACAAGAACGGTGGCGACGGCGCCGCGGTGGACGCGATGCGCGAGCTCATCTCCACCGTCGACATGGACGGCGTCGTGGTGATCGGTGAGGGCGAGAAGGACGAGGCGCCCATGCTCTACAACGGTGAGAAGGTCGGCACCGGCGAGGGGCCGGCCGTCGACGTGGCCGTGGACCCCATCGACGGCACGCGGCTCATGGCGGAGGGTCGGCCCAACTCGATCGCGGTGATCGCGGTCGCCGAGCGCGGGTCGATGTTCGATCCGTCCGCCGTGTTCTACATGCGCAAGATCGCCGTGGGCCCGGACGCCGTGGGCAGGATCGACCTCGCCAAGTCCACCGAGTGGAACATCCGCTCGGTCGCGGAGGCCAAGAACATCGACGTCGGGGACATGACGGTGTGCGTGCTCGACCGGCCGCGTCACGCCGAGCTCATCGCCGAGATCCGGGCCGCGGGCGCCAAGGTCCGGCTCATCATGGACGGCGACGTCGCCGGCGGTGTGGCGGCGGCCTCCGACGACAGCTCGGTGGACATGCTCATGGGCATCGGCGGGACGCCGGAGGGGATCATCACCGCGTGTGCGCTGAAGTGCATGGGCGGCGAGATCCAGGGCCAGCTGTGGCCGCAGGACGAGGCGGAGCGCCAGAAGGCGGTCGACGCCGGACTCGACGTCGACGCGATCCTCGGCACGGACGACCTGGTCAAGGGCGACAACTGCTTCTTCGCCGCCACCGGCATCACCAACGGCGACATGGTCCGCGGTGTGAGCTACCGCGCCAACGGCGCCGTCACCCGCTCGCTGGTGATGCGGTCCAAGTCGGGCACCGTCCGCCACGTCGAGGGGCGCCACAAGATGGAGAAGCTCCGCGAGTTCTCCGCCGTCGACTACGGCCAGGCCGCCGGCGGCAACTGATCCCTCCCCGGCACCCCGCGCCCGCCGCTTCCGTCCTCCTGCACGGTGCGGCGGGCGCGCCTAGTCTGACCGGTATGGCCGATCAGACTGAATTCCGTATCGAACACGACACGATGGGCGAGGTCCGGGTCCCCGTCGACGCTCTCTGGCGGGCGCAGACCCAGCGTGCCGTCGAGAACTTCCCCGTCTCGGGCAGCGGGCTCGAACGAGCGCAGATCCGCGCGCTCGGCCTGCTCAAGTCCGCGTGTGCGACCGTCAACGGTCGGCTGGGACTGCTCGACCGGGACAAGGTCGACGCGATCGTCGCCGCAGCCGGCCGCATCGCCGAGGGTGAACTGGACGAGCACTTCCCCGTCGACGTGTTCCAGACCGGCTCGGGCACGAGTTCCAACATGAACACCAACGAGGTCATCGCGTCGCTCTGCGCGGCCGAGGGTGTCACCGTGCACCCCAACGACGACGTGAACATGTCTCAGTCGTCCAATGACACCTTCCCGACGGCGACCCACGTCGCGGCCACGGAGGTCGTGATCGCCGATCTCGTCCCCGCGCTGAACACCCTCGCCGAGTCCTTCGAGACCAAGGCCGGTCAGTGGCGCGAGGTGGTCAAGCCCGGGCGCACCCACCTGATGGACGCCGTGCCGGTGACGCTCGGACAAGAGTTCGCCGGCTACGCCCGGCAGATCCGCGCCGGGGTCGAGCGCGTCTGCGGGACGCTGCCCCGTGTCGGCGAGTTGCCGATCGGTGGAACCGCCGCCGGCACGGGCCTCAACGCCCCCGACGGCTTCGGCTCCGCGGTGGTCGAGGAGCTGCGCTCCCTCACCGGTCTGGAGGAGCTCCGCCTGGCGGCGGATCCGTTCGAGGCCCAGGCCGCCCGCGACGGCCTTGTCGAGCTGTCCGGGGCCCTGCGTTCCGTCGCCGTCTCGCTGACCAAGATCGCGAACGACATCCGGTGGATGGGGTCGGGGCCCATGACCGGGCTGTCGGAGATCCACCTTCCGGACCTGCAGCCGGGGTCGTCGATCATGCCCGGCAAGGTCAACCCGGTGCTCTGTGAGACGGTCGCGCAGGTCGCCGCCCAGGTCGTGGGGAACGACGCGGCCGTGGCGTGGGCCGGGGCCAGCGGTGCCTTCGAGCTCAACACCGCGATCCCGGTGATGGCGCGCAACGTGCTCGAGTCGGTCCGGATCCTCGCGAACTCGTCCACGCTGTTCGCCGAGCGCTGCATCGACGGGATCGAGCCGGACACCGATCGCATGCGGCGGCTCGCCGAGTCCTCCCCCTCGATCGTCACGCCGCTGAACTCGGCGATCGGCTACGAGGAGGCCGCCCGGGTCGCCAAGCACGCCCTCGCCGAGGGGATCACCATCCGCGAGGCCGTCATCGCGCTCGGCTTCGTCCCCGATCCACTGTCCGAGTCCGAGCTCGACCGGCGCCTCGACGTCCTGGGGATGACGGGCCTCGACCGCGAGCGCTGACGCCGCCTCGCCATGAGTGCGCACCGCGATGTGCGCCGCGGCCCGGGCTCGGCGCGCCCGGCCCGCGGCGCGTCGTGTTCGGGGGTCAGCCGGAGTGCTCGACCACCCGGATGGCCTGGCCCTCGAGTCGGATCTGTCCGCGTTGGAAGTCCGAGTAGATGACCTCGCCCTCGGCGATCTCGTCGCTCACCGGCCACCCCAACCGACCGGCGGGTCCGCCGTTGTCGCGATAGGTGGCGAGGATCTGCCCGCGGACGATCTGCGCACCGGTCTGCGGTGACCAGAAGATGGCCCCGTCGGCGAAGTCCTGCTTCTTGCCACCCTCGAGCGCCTCTGCCGGGGCCACCGGCGCCCCGAGAGCGAGCGGGGTCTCCTTGGCGTCGTCGTATCGGCGATAGATGGCCATGTTCGTGAGGAACTCCTCCTCGCCGATCTTCACCACGATCGGGTCGTCCGCATCGGACCCCGCGGCGGGAGCGGCCGCGCCCGGGTCCGCACCGGTCTGGCCCGCACCGGTCTGGCCCGTACCGACCTGGTCCGCAGCGCCTTGGTCCGTAGCGGTCTGGGACTGCGCCTCGGCCGGCATGCCACCCGGGATCTGCTCGCCACACGCGGCCAACCCCAGGACGCAGGCGGTGAGCAGCCAGAGCGCGGGCGCCGGCGCCGGCGACGAGCGTCGGGACATGGGAGACCTCCGATACGGCATGCTTGATGCGGGCCCGGGCTCGCTCGCCCGGACCCGCATCATCCCACGGTCGCCGGAACCTGCAGTCAGGCGGCGTGGATGCGTCGCAGCTCCCCGGAGGAGCCCCCGGGGTGGAATTCCTCGAGCATCGTGGTGACGAGTTCGGCGATGGCGGAACGCTCCGAGCGGTTGAGGGTGACGTGGGCGAACAATGGGTGCCCCTTGAGCTTCTCCACGACCGCCTGGATGCCGTCGTGCCGACCGACACGGAGGTTGTCCCGCTGGGCAACGTCATGGGTGAGGACGACCCGCGACCCGGTCCCCAGCCGCGAGAGCACGGTGAGCAGCACGTTCCGCTCGAGCGACTGCGCCTCGTCGACTATCACGAACGAGTCGTGCAGGCTCCTGCCGCGGATGTGGGTCAGCGGCAGCACCTCGAGGATGTCCCGGTCCATGACCTCGTCGATGACGTTCTCGCTGACCAGTCCCTCGAGGGTGTCGAACACGGCCTGGGACCACGGCGACATCTTCTCCGACTCGCTGCCGGGCAGGTACCCCAGTTCCTGCCCGCCCACGGCGTACAGCGGGCGGAACACGACGATCTTGCGGTGACGACGCCGCTCCAGGACCGACTCGAGGCCCGCGCACAGCGCCAGCGCCGATTTGCCGGTGCCCGCCCGGCCGCCGAGGGAGACGATCCCGATCGACTCGTCCAGCAGGCAGTCGATCGCGATGCGCTGCTCGGCCGAGCGGCCGCGCAGGCCGAAGACCTCGACGTCGCCGCGGACCAGCCGGAGCCCGCCGTCGTCGGCTACGCGCGCCAGTGCCGACGACGACTCGGTCTGGACGCGGACGCCGCAGTGCACCGGGGTCCCGCTCTCCAGTCCCGCGGCCCGGGCTGCGAGGCCCGAGGCACGGCCCTCCGAGAACAGGGTGTCGACGAGGTCCTGGGTGGCCGGCAGGTCGGCGACCCCGCTGTACCCGGTCAGCACGACGTCCTGGGCGTGGTACTCGTCGGCCGGCAGGCCCACCGAACCCGCCTTGACCCGCAGGGGGACGTCCTTGGACACGAGCACGGTGTCGGCGCCCTCGGCCCGCAGATTGAGCGCACACGCCAGGATCCGGGAATCGTTGCCGGTGTCACGGAATCCGGACGGCAGCACCGCCTGGTCGGTGTGGTTGAGCTCGACCCGCAGGGTGCCGCCGACGTCGGTGACGGTGATGTCGCCGTCGAGGCGCCCGTGCCGCAGCCGCAGGTCCTCGAGCAACCGGAGGGCCTCCCGCGCGAAGTAGCCCAGCTCGGGATGATTGCGTTTGCCCTCCAGCTCGCTGATGACCGCGATGGGGAGCACCACGCAGTGCTCGGCGAAGCGGGTGACGGCCCACGGATCGGACAGCAGAACCGAGGTGTCGAGGACGTAGGTACGTACGGTGTCGGTCACGGCGCGCTCCTCGCCCGCGGCACCCGCGAGCGTGTTGGGTTGGACCGGCCGGCCCAGGTCACCTGGTGGTGACGGGGCCGGGTGCCGGCCCCCTCCCGATCGAGACAGACGATCATCGGCTGGGACCTCCCGACGGTCGGCTTCCCCACCGACCGTTGCCGATGACGCTACGCCCGAATCACATCCCTGTAGTTAAGTCTGGGTGAACTATCAGGTGACCCGTCACGCCACCCGCTCGAACGCCGCGGCCAGCCCCTGCCCACCGCCGAGGCACATCGTCTCCAGGGCGAGCCGGCCCTCCCGGCGCGCCAGTTCGCGCGCCATGGTGGTGAGGATGCGCGTACCGGTGGCCCCGACGGGATGCCCGAGCGAGATCCCGGAACCGTGGACGTTGAGCCGCTCGCGATCGGCGGCGGTGAACCCGTGGTCCGACTCCCACTCCCGCAGGCACGCCAGCACCTGCGCGGCGAACGCCTCGTTGAGTTCGATGAGGTCGAAGTCCGCCAGCCGCAGGTCGAGTTGCCGGAGTAACCGGGCCGTCGCGGGAACGGGGCCGATGCCCATCCGCGCGGGGTGGACGCCGGCCACCGCCCAGCCGAGCGGTCGGACGTAGGCGCGCAGCCCCAGCTCCTCCGCGCGACTGCGGGTGGTCACCACGCACACCGCCGCGCCGTCGTTCTCCCCCGACGCGTTGCCGGCCGTCACCGTCGCGTCGGGGTCGACGCGGAGGCGGACGGGGCGCAGTGCGGCGAGGGAGTCGGCCGTGACGCCTCGCCGGGGGTGTTCGTCGGTGTCGACGACGACGAGCTCTCCCTTCCGCTGAGGGACCTGCACCGGCACGATCTCCTCGTCGAACACCCCCGAGTCCTGGGCGGCGGCCGCGCGCCGCTGGCTCTCGGCCGCCAGTTCGTCCTGCTCCGTCCGGGAGATGGAGTACTCCGCGCGGAGGTTCTCGGCGGTCTCGAGCATGCCGCCCGCCACCGGGTGGTCGCGGCCGCCGGAGGTCACCCGGCCACGAGCGATGCGGTCGATGAACTCGACCCGGTCGCTGCGGACCCCGCCGCGCAGACCCAGGGAGTAGAACTCACTGTTCGACATCGACTCGGCGCCACCGGCGATCACCACGTCGCTCGCGCCGACGGCGACCTGCATGGCGGCGTTGAGCACGGCCTGAAGTCCCGATCCGCAGCGGCGGTCGATCTGGATCCCCGGCGTGCTGATGTCGAGCCCGGCATCGAGTGCCGCCACCCGCCCGATCGCGGGCGCCTCACCGTTGGGGTAGCACTGACCCAGGATCACGTCGTCCACATCGTCGGAGCCGAGTCCGGTCCGGTCGACGAGACCACGGATCGCCGCGGCCGCGAGGTCCGCGGCCTGGAGCCCGGCGAGCACCCCGTGTCGTCGGCCGACCGGCGTTCGGACGGGTTCGCAGATCACGACCTCGGCGAGCGCCTGCGCACCTCGGAAACTGGTGTTACTCATCTCGGTCCTCTTGTCCTGTCAGGCGCTCTCGATGACGGCGGCCATACCTTGGCCACCGCCGATGCACATCGTCACGAGGGCCTTGTCCCCACCTCGGCGCCGCAGCTCGTGCAGGGCCGACGTGGTCATCCGGGCCCCGGTCGCGCCGATCGGGTGGCCGAGCGAGATGCCCGACCCGTTGACGTTGAGCTTGTCCTGATCGTCCCAGCCCCACTGCGAGAGCACGCCCAGAACCTGGCAGGCGAATGCCTCGTTGAGCTCGACCAGGTCGAGATCGTCGAACCCGAGTCCGGTCCGGGCGAAGAGCTTCTCGACCGCTGCCACGGGACCCAGGCCCATTGTGGCCGGAGCGCAGCCGGCGGCGGCCCACCCGGTGAGGTAGCCCATCGGTTCCAGGCCGAGCTCGTCGAGCTTGTCCTCCGCGACGACGAGCATGGCGGACGCGGCGTCGTTCTGCTGACTGGCGTTGCCCGCCGTGGTCACCCCGTCCGGCATGACCGCACGCAGTCGCGCCAGGGACTCAAGTGTCGAGTCGGGGCGGATCCCCTCGTCGCGGTGGATAGTGGTGACCTCACCCTTGCGCCCGGGGACCTCGACGGACAGCACTTCGTCGTCGAACCGTCCTTCTTCCCACGCGGCGTGGGCGCGACGGTGACTCTCGGCGGCGAGGCCGTCGGCGTCCTCACGACTGATCCCGCACTCCCGGGCGACGTTCTCGGCGGTCTCGATCATCCCGCTGATGTGGCCGAACCGCCATTCGGGCTGCGACCGCTCACGGCCGCGATCCAGACGGTCGTAGAGGGTCACGCCACCGGCGCGCGTTCCCCACCTGACCCCGGTGGAGTAGTGCTCGATGGAGCTCATCGACTCCACGCCGCCCGCCACCACGACGTCTGCGGCGCCGGTCTGCACCATCATCGAGGCGGTGGCCACGGCTTGCAGGCCGGTGCCGCAGCGGCGGTCGGTCTGGATTCCGGACACCGACAGCGGGAGGTCTGCGTCGAGCGCCACCCAGCGTCCGATGCACGGGGTCTCGGAGTTGGCGTACGACTGCCCCAGGACCACCTCGTCGACCCGCTCGGGATCCACCCCGGACCGGGAGAGCACCTCCTTGACGACCGGGGTGGCGAGGTCGGCCGCGGTGAGGCTCTTGAAGGCGCCGCCGAAGCGGCCGACGGGGGTGCGGACGGGCGCGACGAGCGCGGCCCTGCGTAGCTGCGTCATCGGGTCACTCCACCATCATCCGGATCGTGTCGGCCACGACCGCCGGGCGGTCGCCGCCCTCGACCTCGACAGTCACGCGACTGATGAGCTGCACGCCCGAGGCCTTGCGCTCGAGCGAGACGAGCTCGACGCCGGCGCGGATGCGCGAACCGACGGGCACCGGTGCCGGGAAGCGGACCTTGTCCGTGCCGTAGTTGATCATCATCCGGAAGCCCGTGATCTCCACGACCTCGTTGCCGAGCACCGGGATCAGCGAGAGGGTGAGGTACCCGTGAGCGATGGTCGCGCCGTACGGTCCTTGCGCGGCCCGCTCCGGGTCGACGTGGATCCACTGGTGGTCGCCGGTCGCATCCGCGAAGGCGTCGATCCGCTCCTGCGTGATCTCCATCCACTCGCTGTATCCGACGTGCTCGCCGACGGCGGCCTCGACCTGGTCGAGTCCCTCGAACACCCTCATGCCAATCCTCCTCGCTGCACCAGCTGCGACGCGATCACGTTGCGCTGGATCTCGTTGGTCCCTTCGCCCACGATCATGAGCGGTGCGTCGCGGAAGTACCGCTCGATGTCGTACTCCGTCGAGTAGCCGTAGCCGCCGTGGATCCGCACCGCATCGAGCGCGATCTCCATGCCCACCTCGGAGGCGTAGAGCTTGGCCATTCCCGCCTCCATGTCGCAACGCTGGCCGGCGTCGAACTTCTCCGCCGCGAACAGGGTGAGCTGCCGGGCGGCGGTGAGCTTGGTGGCCATGTTGGCCAGGTGGTGGCCGATCGCCTGGTGCTTCCAGATGGGCTGACCGAAGGACTCCCGTTGTTGGGCGTAGGCGAGGGAGTCCTCGAGCGCGGCGGCGGCCACCCCGAGCGCGCGGCTGGCCACCTGGATCCGACCGGTCTCCAGACCCTTCATCATCTGCGCGAAACCGCGGCCGGGTATGCCCCCGAGGATCTGGGTGGCCGGCGTGCGGTAGCCGTCGAAGGACAGCTCGCAGGTCTCGACGCCCTTGTACCCGAGCTTGGACAGATCCTTGGACACGGTCAGTCCGGGGCCGTGTTCGACCAGCACGATCGAGATGCCCTTGTGCTTCGGGGTAGCCGACGGATCGGTCTTGCACAGCAGGGCGATGAGACCGGACCGACGGGCGTTGGAGATCCACGTCTTGGCACCGTTGATGACGAGATCGTCACCGTCGGCGGTAGCGACCGTGCCCATGTTCTGGAGGTCCGAACCGCCGCCGGGCTCGGTCAGCGCCATGGTTGCCCGCATCTCACCCGTGGCCAGGCGGGGGAGGTAGGTGTGCTTCTGCTCTTCGGTCCCGAACTCGGTGAGCAGCTTGGCCACCACCGTGTGCCCGCCCATGGCACCAGCCAACGACATCCAGCCGCGGGCCAGCTCCTCGGTGACCCGGACGTAGCACGGCATCGACACGGGCATGCCGCCGTACTCCTCCGGAACCGCCAGTCCGTAGATGCCGATCTGCTTCATCTGCTCGATCCAGCGCTCGGGGTAGGTGTTCGCGTGTTCGGTCTCGAGCACCGAGGGCTTGACCTCACGGTCGATGAACTGTCGCACCGTGGCGATCAGGTAGGACTCTTCATCGTTCAGATCCGGCACGGGGAACACCTCGTCGTCGTCGTCATCGTCTCGGCCCGTCGCGGTGGTGACGGTCACGCCTGTCATCTTCCATACCGACGACGCAATAGTCAATAATGATGCGCAGGAATTGTGTAGGGTGAGCCCATGGACCCGATCGACCACGCCCCCACCCCCCGCCGCGCAGCCCTGGTCTGTCCCGGCTCCGCACCGGAGAAAATCACCAAGGCGCTGGCGTCACCCGCGGATGAAGTCGTCGTGGACCTCGAGGACGCGGTCGCGCCCGCACGCAAGGACGAGGCCCGCCGGGCGCTCGGCGACCTGTCACCCCGCCCGACCGGCACACTCGCCGTCCGCGTCAACGCCCCCGGGACACCCTGGTTCGCCGACGATCTCCGTGCCGTGGCCGCGCTCGGGGACACGGTCGATTCCGTCGTCATCCCCAAGGTCGACTCCCCCTCCGATCTCGAGGAGGTCGAACGGATGCTCGATGTCGCGGGCGCTCACGGGCTCGTCATCCAGGCCCTCGTGGAGACGGCCCGGGGACTGCGCGACGTGGACGCGGTGGCCGACGCCGGCGGTCGCCTGGTGGGGCTGATCCTCGGGTACGCGGACCTCGGTGCCGAGCTCGGAAGGTCGCCGGGCGCCGCACCCGAGCTCTGGCTCGCGATCCAGGACCGGGTGCTCGTGGCGGCCCGCGCGGCGGGAATCCAGGCCATCGACGGCCCCGCGCTGTACACCTCCGCGGACGACCGGCTGCGGTCCGACGCGGGCCGGACCGCCGCGCTCGGCTTCGACGGCAAATGGGTCATCCACCCCGGCCAGGTCGCGTCCGTCACCGAGGCGTACACGCCCACCGACGAGGAGCTCGCCCGCGCCCGGGAGGTGCTCGAGGCCCTTTCTGCGGCGGAGAACTCCGGCCACGGCGCGGTGGGTCTGAACGGGATGATGCTCGACGAAGCCGTGGCGGTCGCCGCGCGCCGGACACTCGCGAGGGCTGGGGGAGCCTGACATGACAGAGAACACCACACGCCCGAGTCCGAGGACCATGGTGGGCGGCCCCTATTTCGACGAGCTCGAGGTCGGTTGCGTCTTCGACGACGCCCCCTCGGTGACCCTCACCGAGGGACTGGCGGCGACCCACCAGGCCATCCTCGGCGACCGTCTGCGCCTGCCGCTCGACCGACGCCTCGCGCACGCCGTCACCGGCGGCACGGTCGCCCACCCGGGACTCGTGACCGACGTGGCGATCGGCCAGTCGACCGTGGTGACCCATCACGTCAAGGCGAACCTCTTCTACCGCGGCCTGCGACTGCTGTCCGCACCCCGTATCGGCGACACGCTCACCACCCGCACCGAGGTTGTGGGGCTGAAGTCGAACCGCCCCAAGCCGGGGCGCGCCGCGACCGGTCTCGCGGCCCTGCGCATGACCACCACGGACCAGGACGGCCGCACCGTCCTCGACTTTTACCGCTGCGCCATGCTCCCCGTCGCCGAGGGGGTCGACCCGGACTCCTGCGCGCACACCGACGATCTCTCCACCATCGGCACCGGGGGCGAGCGACCGTGGACCGCGCCGGAGGGCTGGGACCTCGACGCTTACCATTCCGCCGTCCCCGGTGCCCGGGACCCCCTCCCCGTCGAGGGGACCGTGCTGCGCACCGGCGCGGACGTGGTGACGAGCGCGCCGGAGCTCGCCAGACTCACACTGAACATCGCCGAGACCCACCACGACGCCCGGATCTCGGGCTCCGGTCGGCTCGTCTACGGCGGCCACACCATCGGCCTCGCCCTCGCACAGGCGACCCGGGCGCTCCCCGCGATGCTCACGGTCCTGGGGTGGCACGCGTGTGACCACGTCGGCCCGGTCCGCGAGGGGGACACGCTGAGCAGCGACGTCGTGGTGGGCGCCGCGACCGCGCTACAGGGCGGCGGCACCGCGCTCGACCTGCGCTCACTCGTCACCGCGCACCGGGAGGACGGCGACTCCCCCGTCCTCGACTGGGCGTACACCGTCCTCATGCCCCGAGATCGGAGTCCGGGATAATGGTTGTCATGAGTTCACCGAACGGTGCCGCCGGTTCGCGCGCGGGCATCGGCCGACCCAAGAAGACGGCGCTGCTCGTCGCCCAGCAGATCGTGGAGGACATCTCCCGCCGGGGCAACACGGTCGGCGACCGCCTACCGCCCGAGCACCTCATGCTCGAGGAGTACGGCGTGGGCCGCGGCACCCTCCGCGAGAGCCTGCGTTACCTGGAATTGCAGGGCGTGATCATGCTCAAGCCCGGTCCGGGCGGTGGCCCGATCGTGCAGCGGCCCGACGGCGGGATCCTCGCCGCCACCCTGAGCCTGCTCCTGCAGTTCGAGGATGCGCCGTTCTCCACGATAATGGAGGTCCGCACCGCGCTCGAACCGACGATGGCGGCGCTCGCCGCCGAACGGATCGACGACGAGAGGCTCGAGCGGCTGCGGGAGAACCTCGAGTCGACCCGGACCGACCTCGCGGACACGGACGCTTTCAACGCCGCCTCCGAGCACTTCCACGACCTCATCGCCTGGGGCTCGGGAAATCCCATGTTCGGGTACCTCTTCGACGCGATGAACGGCCTCATCACGGGGTCGATCCTCGGCGTGGAGTACCCGCGGCGCCAGCGCGAGCACACCTGCACGGCGCACGACGAGATCTACCGGGCCATCGCGGACCGGGATCCCGACGCCGCACGGGACCTCATGGCGTCACACATCAGCGAGCACGCCACCTACCTGGAGAAGCGACACCACTCGGCGCTCTCGCGGCCCATCCGCTGGAACCTCGACGGCTGAACGTGCGCCACACGCGAAGAGGGCCCCACTGAAGCGGTGGGGCCCTCGTCGCGCGAGGTCGCCGGCGGCTCAGATATGCCTGCCGCCCGTGATCTCCAGGACGGTGCCGGTCATGTAGCTCGACATGTCGCTGGCGAGGAAGAGCACGACCTGGGCGACCTCGCTCGGCTCGGCGGCGCGCCCCATCGGGATCTCGGCCATCTTCTCGTCCCACACCTGCTGTGGCATGGCGAGCGTCATGGCGGTCCGGATGAGCCCCGGCTGGATGGCGTTGACGCGGACCCCCTTGAACGCGACCTCCTTCGCGGCGGCCTTGGTCAGGCCCACGATGCCGGCCTTGGCCGCCGAATAGTTGGTCTGGCCCATGAGCCCGACCTTCCCGGAGATCGACGAGACGTTGACGATCGCCCCGCCGCCGTGCTCGCGCATCCGACCGGCCGCCGCCCGCGTTCCGTTCCAGGTGCCCTTGAGGTGGATGGCGATGATGTCGTCGAACTGCTGCTCGGTCATCTTGCGCATGGTGGCGTCGCGGGTGACGCCCGCGTTGTTGACGAACACCCCGATCGGACCGAATGCCTCCTCGGCCACGTCGATCATCGCCTCGACGGCAGCGGAGTGGCGGACGTCACAACGGACGTAGCGTGCCTTGTCCTCGCCCCCGAGCTCGGCGACGGCGGCGGCGCCGGTCTCGTCGTCGATGTCGCCGATCACCACCCGCGCGCCGTTCTCGATGAACGTGCGCGCGATCTCCAGTCCGATGCCGCGTGCGGCCCCGGTGACCACGGCGGTCTTCCCCTCAAGCAATCCCATGATGTGTGTCCTCTCGTGTGCTGTCGTTCGTCCCGTCCGGTGTCGGGCCGCGCAGGCCCAGTTCCGCCAGGATCGTGTCGGTGTGCTCCCCGAGCGCGGGGACCGCGCCCATCGGGAGCTCTACATCGGTAAAGGTCATCGGCGGGAGCAGTCCCCTGACCGGGCCCCCGGGGGTCTGCACGTTCCGCCACCGGTCGCGCGCATCGAGCTGCGGGTGGTCGACCAACTCGGCGACGTCGTTGAGCCGGGCCGCCGGGACGCCGGCCCCATCGAGTAGGTCGGCCAGCTCCACCGAGTCGAACCCCCTGGTCAGGGACCCGATCAGCGCGTCCACTTCGGCTCTCCGGGCGACGCGGTCGATGTTCGTGGCGTACCTCTCGTCGTCGACGAGATCCGGGCGGCCCAACACGTCGCGTACCAAGGCGGCCCACCCCCGGTCGTTCTGGACGCCGATCAGTACCTGCCCGTCACGCGTCGGGAACGCGTCGTAGGGGCATATCGAGGCGTGGGACAAGCCCATCCGCCCGACCTGCCGGTCGGCGTACATCCGGATGTACATGGGGTGGCCCATCCACTCGGCCGTGGCCTCGAACATCGACACCTCGATGGTCGCGCCGCGCCCGGTCCGCTCGCGACGGAACAGGGCGGCCTCGATCGACGACAGCGCGTACATGCCGGTCGCGATGTCCGAGACGGGTACCCCTGTCTTGGTGGCGGTCTCCGGAGTACCGGTGACCGAGCACAGCCCGGATTCGGCCTGGACGAGCATGTCGTAGGCCTTGCGGTGGGTGTAGGGTCCGGCGTCGCCGTACCCGGAGATGGTGACGACGACGAGGTCGTGCTTCCGCGCGCGGAGTGCGGTCGCCCCCAGGCCCAATCTGTCCATCGCCCCGGGGGCCAGGTTGCTGATCACGACGTCCGCCCGGTCGGCCAGGGCGAGCGCGACCTCCCGGCCCCGGTCCGAGCCCAGGTCGAGTTCGATCGACTCCTTGCCCCGGTTGAGCCAGACGAAGTGGGACGCCTGGCCGTGGACGGAGGCGTCGTACGCGCGGGCGAAGTCCCCCTCCCCCGGGCGTTCGATCTTGATCACCCGGGCGCCGAGGTCAGCAAGGTGCCGGGTGGCCAGTGGCGCGGCGACGGCCTGCTCGACGGCCACCACCGTGATGCCCGCCAGCGGCAGATCGTCCGGCTTCGTCATCGCGCCCCTGCTCCGGCGCCGGCCGCCTTCATCAACCCGCCGCCGATGATGAGTCGCTGGATCTCACTGGTGCCCTCGTAGAGACGCAGCAGCCGGATGTCGCGGTAGATGCGCTCGACCGCGACACCGCGCATGTACCCGGTCCCGCCGTGGATCTGGACCGCCAGGTCGGCCACTCTGCCGGCCATCTCGGTGCAGTAGAGCTTCGCGGCCGACGGGGCGAGACGGCGGTCCTCACCCGAGACGTACTTGGCAGCGGCCTCGCGGACGAGTGCCCGACCGGCCATGACACCGGTCTGTTGGTCGGCGAGCATGGCCTGGACCAGTTGGAATCCCCCGATGGGTTGGCCCCCCTGGGTGGTGGCGGCGGCGTAGGCCACCGACTCGTCGAGCGCCCGCTGCGCCGTCCCCACCGCGAGCGCGGCGATGTGGACCCGGCCGCGGGCCAGTGACGTCATGGCCGCCCGGTAGCCCGTGTCCTCGTCACCGCCGACGAGCGCCGACGCCGGGACCCGCACGCCCTGGAAACTCACCTCGGCGGTCCAGGCCCCCGCCTGGCCCATCTTCTTGTCCCGGGGTCCCACCGCGACGCCGGGCGCGTCCGCGGGGACGAGGAACACGGCGATCCCGGTGCCGTTCGCGTCGGCCGGGCGGGTGCGGGCGAAAACCACGAACAACCCCGCGATCGGGGCGTTGGTGATGAATCGCTTGTTGCCGTCGATCACCCAGTCGTCGCCGTCGCGGACGGCCCTGGTGGCCAGTCCGGCCGGGTTCGAGCCTGCGCCGTCCTCGGTGAGCGCGAAGGAGGCGATGACCTCCCCGGAGGCGATCCGCTCCAACCATTCGGCCTTCTGCTCGTCGGTGCCGAAGCCCACGAGCACCTGGCCGGCGATGCCGTTGTTGGTGCCGAACAGCGATCGCATGGCCAGCGTGGTGTAGCCGAACTCCATGGCCAGCTCCACGTCCTGGGTCAGGTTCAGGCCGAGCCCACCCCACTGTTGCGGGATCGCGTAGCCGAACAGTCCCATGTCGGCCAGCCCCGCCCGGATGTCGTCCGGGATCGCGTCGGCATCGGCGATCTCCTGCTCGCGCGGCACCACGACCGTGCGGACGTAGTCCCGCGTGGTGGCGAGGATGTCCGCGAAGTCCTCGGCATCCACCTCGGACGTGGACGTTGTCGTCTGCTGGCTCATCGGGTCGCCCTTCCTCCGTCATGCGGGGTGCGGGCCGTCGGCCCGCGAGGTATGCTTCCAATTATTATCAGCAATTAGTTCCGGTGACAACAGTCTCCGCCGGGAGCGGGCGACTGCCACCGCCGATCCTCGGAGGTCCCGATGCCCGAGTCCACCGCCTCCCGTCCCCTGGCCGGCCTCCGGGTCGTCGAGTTGTCCAGCTTCGTCGCCTCTCCCCTGTGCGGGCTCACCCTCGCCCAGCTCGGCGCAGAGGTGATCCGCGTCGATCCCGTCGGCGGCGCCGCGGACGTCCACCGCCTCCCGACGTCTCCCGACGGGACCTCGATCTATTGGACGGGCCTCAACCGTGGCAAGGCGTCGGTCGAACTCGACCTGCGGTCCGAGGACGGTCAGCGGGCCCTGCGCGACCTGGTGACCGACTCCGGGGACGGCGGCGGCATCCTCGTCACCAATTCGGCCGGTCGCTCGTGGCTGACCCACGACATCCTGGCCGCGGCCCGCCCGGACGTCATCACCCTCGAACTGCTCGGCCGGCGGGACGGCCGGCCCGGGGTGGACTACACGGTCAACGCCGCCCTGGGCTTCCCGTCCATCACCGGCCCCGCCGGGACCGACACCGTGGTGAACCACGCGCTTCCGGCCTGGGACGTGGCGGCCGGGTTGCACGCCGCGCTCGCAGTGGTCGCGGCGGTCCGCCGACGGGAACGGACGGGTGAGGGGTGCCACATCGTCCTGCCGCTGGACGACGTCGCGCTCGCAACCGCCGGCACCCTCGGCTACCTCACCGAACCCCAGATCGACGGCTCGAGCCGCCCCGCCGTCGGCAACTACGTCTACGGCACCTTCGGTACGGACGTGGTGGCCTCGGACGGGGGCCGGTTCATGCTCGTCGCGCTGACCCCCCGGCACTTCTGCGATCTTGCGCGCCTCACCGGCACCGAGGAGGCGGTCGCGGCCCTCGAGAACGCGACCGGTGCCGACTTCTCCACCGACAGGGACCGCTACGAGTACCGGGAGGTGCTCGCGGCGCTGTTCGCCCGGTGGTTCGCCGCGCACACCACCGAGCAGGTCTCGGCGGCACTCGCCGACTCCGTCGTCCTCCACGAGCGCTACCGCAGGTTCGACGAGGTGGTCTCCGAGGGCGACCTCGACGGCAATCCGCTCTTCTCACCCCTGGTCCAACCGGGTGTCGGCGAGTATCTCGCCGCCGCTCACCCCGCCACGTTCGACGGCCACCATCTAGCCACCGGGCCGGCGCCGCAGCTCGGCGCGGACACCGAACGCCTGACCTGGGAGTGAACCGACCCACCCGACACCCTGACTCTCACGCCCCGACCCCGGAGGACCCATGACCCACAAGCCCGTCGCCCGTCCCGGCACCCCCACCTACCTCACCGAGGAGCGGCTCGCGATCCGTGACCTCGCCCGCGAGTTCGCGATGAAGGAGGTGCTGCCCGTCGCCAACGCACTCGACCCGGAGAAAGGCGACATTCCCGACGACCTGCGGCAGAAGATGGCGGACATGGGGTTCTTCGGGATCATGATCCCCGAGGAGCACGGTGGCCTCGGCCTCGGAGTGTTCGAGTACTGCCTCGTGGCCGAGGAACTCTCCCGCGCGTGGCTCTCCGTCTCCGGGCTGCTCGCCCGCGGCAACGGCATGGGCGGCGGGTTCACCCCGGAGCAGGAAAAGCGCCTACTCCCCCGCGTCGCCCGCGGCGAATGGCTCGGCGCCTACGCGCTCTCAGAGGCCGAGGCGGGCTCGGACGTCGCCAACATCTCGTGCCGCGCGGTCCGCGACGGCGACGAGTGGGTCGTCACCGGCACCAAGATGTGGTGCACGTACGCCGACCAGGCGGACTACCTCGTGCTGTTCGCCCGTACCGAACCGACCCGCGACCCCGCCAAGCCGCACCGCGGCATCTCGACCTTCCTCGTCGAGAAGGAGCGGGGCGGGTTCCCGCCCGGCATCACCGGCAATCCCGTTCGCAAGATCGGCTACTTCGGATGGCAGACCTGGGAACTGTCCTTCGACGGGTTCCGCCTACCCGCCGACGCGCTGCTCGGCGAGGAGGGCAAGGGCTTCTACATGGCCGTCTCGGGCCTCGAGGTGGGCCGGGCCCACACCGCCGCCCGCGCCATCGGCCTCGCCCGGGCCGCGCTCGAGGACTCGATCGCGTACATCCACGCACGCGAGCAATTCGGTCGCCCGATCGCCGACTTCCAGTACCTGCGGTTCGAGATCGCCAAGATGGCGGCCGACATCGAGGCCGCACGACAACTCATGTACTCGGTCGCCACCGACATCGATTCCGGTCGCCGCTGCTCGCTCGAGGCCGCCATGTGCAAACTCGTCGCGACCGAGATGGCCGAGCGCGTCACCTCCCAGGGCGTCCAGATCCACGGCGGGGCCGGCTACACCACGGACTTCCAGGTGGAGCGGCACTGGCGCGATGCGCGGCTGACCCGCATCTTCGAGGGCACCAGCGAGATCCAGATGCGGATCATCTCGGACGAACTGCTCGGACGGAGCTGACGTTTCGGAGCGATCCGCCCGCGGCCGTCGTCCCGCCTGCGTACCGTCGGGCCTATGAAGGCTGCGGTGTGCGTTGAGACCGGATCCCCACTGGTGATCGAGGACATCCCGATCCCGGAACCGCGCGCCGGCGAGGTCCTGGTCCACAACCACGCCTGCGGGGTCTGCCACACGGACCTGCACGTGATGAAGGGCGAGGTCGGGTTCCCGCTGCCGGGAGTCCTGGGCCACGAGATCTCCGGTGTCGTCGCCGAGGTCGGCGCCGGGGTCACCCACGTCCGGCCCGGCGACCGGGTGGTCGGCTCCTTCATCATGCCGTGCGGGTCGTGCGAGAACTGCGCCCGTGGCATGGAGGACATCTGCTCCACGTTCTTCGAGTACAACCGCCTGCGCGGCACCCTGTACGACGGTGAGACGCGCCTGCACCGGGCCTCCGGCGAACCGTTGTCCATGTACTCGATGGGCGGACTGGCCGAATACAGCGTCACGCCCGCCACCGCGGTGTTCGCCCTCCCCGAGCAGCTCGACCTCACCGATTCCGCCATCCTCGGCTGCTCGATGTTCACCGCCTACGGCGCGGTCCGCAACGTGGGCGACGTCCGGACCGGGGAATCCGTCGCGGTGGTGGCGGTCGGTGGGGTCGGCCAGAACATCGTCCAGCTGTCGGCGGTCAGTGGCGCGGAGTCGGTCATCGCGATCGACGTGGACGACGACAAGCTCGCCCTCGCCCGCCGCATGGGCGCCACACACACCGTCAATTCGCGTGACGTGGACGCGACCGAGGCGGTCATGGCGATCACCGGCGGCCGCGGGGTGGACGTCGCCTTCGAGGCGCTGGGGTCGGCGGCCACCACCCGGCAGGCGACCGACATCGCCCGCGAGGGCGGGCGGGTCGTGGTCGTGGGCATTCCTCCCGCGGGCACCGCGCTCGACGTGGACCTGGCCCGCATCGTGCGTCGCAAGATCCAGATCAAGGGCTCCTACGGCGCGCGCGCCCGGCAGGACGTGCCGGCGCTCATCCGACTGCTGGCCGCCGGGAGGCTCGACCTGGGCGGGATGATCTCCCGCCGGGTGCCGCTGACCGAGGCACCGGAGACCTACGAGGCCCTCGACCGTGGCGAGGTGCTCGGCCGCGCAGTAGTCCTCACCGGCGACTGAGCCGCCCGCGCACCCGGCGACTGAGCCGCCCGCGCACCCG
>NZ_JAALDT010000009.1:0-26761 GCF_014144995.1 Dietzia sp. DQ11-71
ACCCCGCCGGCGGCCCCCACCGCCGTCCCGCCGGCACCGAGCGCGCCGATCGACCTGTCCTCGGTTGTCGAAGGGGTGTCCGGCACCGCCGGTATCGCCGTGTCGCCGGTCGGCGGAGGGGACGTGCAGACGGCGGGCGAGTGGAGGACGGGTGTGGCGTGGTCGACCATCAAGGTCCCGCTGGCCGTCGCGGTGGCCCGCACCGACCCGCAGGCGCTCGAGAATGCGGGCACCGCGATCACTCTCTCGGACAACCAGGCCGCCGAGCAGCTGTGGAACGCGCTCGGCGGCGGAACAGCCGCGGCCTCGGCCGTGGGGGCGGTCCTGGTCGACGGCGGGGACGTCACCACACAGGTGCCGGCGGTCCGGGCCCGTGCGGAGTATTCGGTCTTCGGTCAGACCCGGTGGGCGCTGACCGATCAGGCCCGCTTCGGTGGTCGGCTGCCCTGCGTGCGGTCCGCCGGGCGGGTCCTGGAGCTCATGGGCCATGTCTCGCCCGATCAGCGCTGGGGTCTCGGTCGGATCCCCGGGGGCCGGTCCAAAGGCGGCTGGGGCCCGGGGGAGAGCGGCGGATACCTGGTCCGCCAGTTCGGGATCGTGCCGGTCGCCGGAGGGGACGTGGCCGTCGCGATAGCGGTCGATGCTCCGTCCTTCGAGGCCGGGACGGCGGACCTGTCGACGATGGCGGACGCCCTCGCGCCGCTGCTGCCCTCGATCCCGGGCGGAGCCTGCTGACCCGCACGTGCGGGAGCCTTGTCACGACCGTGGCGACCGACACGAAAGAAGACAAGGTCGCCTGTCGGTTCGTCGCTCCCGACCTCGTAGTGCTTGCGGGTGAGCAGCATCGACAGCAGGCGAATCCCGGTGCGGTCGACCAGGGCCCTTACGCGGAGGCCGGGTCCGGCAACACCCGCGAGGGTGGCGTGACGATGTCGCCGTGGCAGCCGCACCTAGACTGGGTCAGGGCCGTCGACCGGGTGGTCGCCGTCCCGTGACCCGAAGGAAAGGCCACACCATGCTCTCCCGCATCGACCTGCGCGGTCGCTCACTCGGCACGGCCGAGTTGCGGCGCACACTCCCGCGCGGCGCCGCCGACGTCGACTCTGTCGTCGACACCGTCCGCCCGGTGGTCGAGGCGATCCGCGAGCACGGGGCCCCGGCCGCACTCGAGTACGGCGAGAAGTTCGATTCGGTCCGTCCGGCGTCGGTGCGGGTCCCGGCCGAGGTCATCGCCCGGGCGGTCGACGAGTTGGACCCTGACGTCCGAGCCGCGCTGTCCGAGGCGATCCGTCGTGCCCGCATCGTCCACTCAGCGCAGCGCCGCGGTGACACCGTCACCGAGGTCGCCCCCGGGGGGTTCGTCACCGAGCGGTGGGTGCCGGTCGAACGCGTGGGCCTCTACGTTCCCGGCGGCAAAGCCGTCTACCCCTCCAGCGTCATCATGAACGTCGTACCGGCGCAGGTCGCCGGGGTCGGGTCGCTGGCAGTGGCCTCTCCGCCCCAGGCGGATTCCGGTGGCTGGCCGCACCCGACCATTCTCGCCGCGTGCTCACTGCTCGGGGTCGAGGAGGTCTGGGCGGTGGGCGGCGCCCAGGCCGTGGCGTTGCTCGCGTATGGCGGTCAGGACACGGATGACTCCGTTCTCGAGCCCGTCGACATGGTCACCGGGCCCGGCAACGTGTACGTCACCGCCGCCAAGCGCCTGTGCCGCAGCGTCGTGGGCATCGACTCCGAGGCGGGCCCCACCGAGATCGCCATCCTCGCGGATGACACCGCCGACCCGGTCCACGTCGCGTACGACCTCATCAGCCAGGCGGAGCACGACCCGAACGCCGCGAGCGTCCTGGTCACCCACTCCGAGACGCTGGCGGACGCCGTGGACCGCGAGATCGAGTCGCGCTACGAGGTGACCCTCAACTCGGACCGGGTGCGCGAGGCGCTCGAGGGTCCGCAGTCGGGCATCGTCCTGGTGGACGATATCGAGGCCGGTCTGCGGGTGGTCGACGCCTACGCAGCCGAGCACCTCGAGGTCCAGACCCGCAATTCCGCAGCCGACGCCGCCCGCGTGCGCAATGCCGGCGCGATCTTCGTGGGCGCCTACTCGCCCGTCCCGCTCGGGGACTACGCGGCGGGGTCCAACCACGTCCTGCCCACGTCCGGTACGGCGCGACACTCGTCGGGGTTGAGCGTGCAGACCTTCCTCCGGGGGATCCATGTCGTCGACTACGACCAGGCCGCCCTCAAGGAGATCGCGCCGACCGTAGTCGCACTCGCTGACGCCGAGCGGCTGCCCGCGCACGGTGAGGCCGTACGGGCCCGGTTCGAGGACCTCGGCGCGGGAGAGGACGGACGATGACCGATTCCCCACGTCCCGGAGTCGGGCTCGGCGCCCTCCCGCTGCGGGAGAATCTCCGCGGACAGAGCGCCTACGGGGCCCCGCAGCTCGAGGTCCCCGTACAGCTCAACACCAACGAGAACCCACACCCGCCCAGCGCGGAACTGGTCGCCGACATCGCCGGCGCCGTCGCCGCAGCCGCCGAAGACCTCAACCGCTATCCCGACCGCGACGCCGTCGCACTGCGCACCGACCTGGCCTCGTACCTGACCCGCCAGACCGGCGTCGATCTGGACGTGGACATGGTCTGGGCCGCCAACGGTTCCAACGAGATCCTGCAGCAGCTGCTGCAGGCGTTCGGCGGGCCCGGGCGCAGCGCCATGGGCTTCGTCCCCAGTTACTCGATGCACCCGATCCTCGCGGCCGGAACCGATACCGAGTGGATCCCGGTGGATCGCGGGTCCGACCTGTCCATCGATATCGCCGCTGCGGTGGCGGCGATCGAGGAGCACCGGCCGGACGTGGTGTTCGTCACCACGCCCAACAACCCCACGGGGCACGTGGTCGACCTCGACGACCTGCGACGCCTGCTCGACATGGCCCCCGGCATCGTGGTGGTGGACGAGGCGTACGCGGAGTTCTCGCCGTCCCCGAGCGCCTGCACCCTGCTCGCCGACTATCCGACCAAGCTCGTCGTGTCGCGGACCATGAGCAAGGCGTTCGCCTTCGCGGGTGGCAGGCTCGGCTACTTCGCGGCCGACCCGTCCTTCGTCGAGGCCGTACTGCTCGTACGGTTGCCCTACCACCTGTCGATGATCGCGCAGGCCGCTGCCCGTGCGGCGCTTCGTCACGCCGACGAGACGTTGGCCTCCGTCGCGCTGCTCGCCGGGGAACGCAAGCGCGTCACCGCCGGGCTGGAGGAGCAGGGCTTCGAGGTGCTTCCCAGCGAGGCCAACTTCGTGCTCTACGGGCCGTTCGTGGACGCGACGCGCGCGTGGCGGCGTTATCTGGACGCTGGCGTGCTGATCCGCGACGTGGGCATCCCGGGTCGACTTCGTGCGACCATCGGGCTCGAGCACGAGAATGATCGGCTGCTGCGGGTGAGCGCCGAATTGGCGGTCGACGAGATCGAGACCCGAACCGAGGAGAAGCGATGAGTGAACAGACCGCGCGGCGGGGTCGTGTCGAGAGGTCGACCAGGGAGTCGTCGATCGTCGTGGAGATCGACCTCGACGGGACGGGCCGGTCCGACATCTCGACCGGGGTGCCGTTCTTCGACCACATGCTGACGGCCTTCGGGCAGCACGGTGCCTTCGACCTCACCGTGCGCGCGACCGGTGACAGCGAGATCGAAGCGCACCACACGGTGGAGGACACCGCGATCGTCCTGGGACAGGCGCTCGCGCAGGCCCTCGGCGACAAGCGCGGCAT
Organism: Dietzia sp. DQ11-71; assembly: GCF_014144995.1. Classification (NCBI taxonomy): domain Bacteria; kingdom Bacillati; phylum Actinomycetota; class Actinomycetes; order Mycobacteriales; family Dietziaceae; genus Dietzia; species Dietzia sp. DQ11-71. The sequence continues at coordinate 3,767 of NZ_JAALDT010000009.1, forward strand.
CCGCCGCTTCGGTCAGTGTTCCCTGCCCATGGACGAGACGCTCGCCGAGGCGATCGTCGACGTCTCCGGACGGCCCTACTTCGTCCACACCGGTGAGCCCGAGATGATGGTCGGCTACGTCGTGATCGGTCACGACAGCGCGCCCTACGGCACGGTGCTCAACCGGCACGTGTTCGAGACCCTCGCCTACAACGCCCGGATCGCGTTGCACGTCCGCGTGCACTACGGCCGCGATCCGCACCACATCACCGAAGCCGAGTACAAGGCGGTCGCGCGTGCTCTGCGCGCAGCCGTCGAGCCGGACCCGCGGATCACCGGCATCCCCTCGACCAAGGGCGCGCTGTGATGCCGGCGTGACCCCGCGCGTCCACACCCCGGGGGCCTTCTCGAAGCTGGCGCGTACCCCCGGGGTCCCGGCCGCGTTCGTCCTGGTCCTGCTCGCCTTCGGCGGGTTCTCCCTGCTGCTGCCCGTGGTGCCGCTCGCCGTGGTCCGTGGCGGCGGGAGTGAGTTCGTCGCGGGCGCCACCACCGGCGTGTTCATGACGGTGACCGTCCTGTTCCAACTCGCCACCCCGAGAGTCACGGCCGCGATCGGCTATCGCTGGGTACTGGGGATCGGCAGCGCGCTGCTCGGTCTCCCCTCGGGTCTGCTCGCCCTGTTCGACGGCCCGTTCGCGGTATTGGCGATCAGTGGAGTGCGAGGCGCAGGATTCGGCATGATGACCGTCGCCGGCTCGGCTCTGGTGGCAGAACTCGCGCCACCCGGCATGCTCGGTCGGGCGACGTCACTGATCGGACTCGCCGTCGGCATCTCCGAAGCCATCTTCCTGCCGGTCGGCCTGTGGCTGCTCGACCTCTTCGGCCTGCCCACGGTGGCCTGGGCGGCCACCGGGTTCGGCGTCGTGGGACTGGTCGCCGCCGCCCGCCTGCCTCACGTGTTCCCGAGCCCCCCGGGGGAGTCGGACCAGTCGGCGCTCGGCGCCAGGAAGGTCGTTCTCCTCCTGGCCGGGCCGTTCCTGGTCATGGTGGCGGTGACCCTGCCCTACGGAGCAGCGGCGTCGTTCCTGTCACCCGCGTTGGATTCCATCGTCTCCGAAAGCGGTGCGGTCGTCGCCGGCGTGGGACTCGGACTGTTGGGCGCCGGTGTCATCGTCGGCCGTACCGTCGCCGGGCTCATCTCGGACCGGCGTGGACCGGGCGCACTGGTCTGGCCGGGTCTCGGGGTGGCGGCACTCGGAATGCTCGGCATCGCCGGGTTGTTGACGATGGAGGTGAACCCCTGGTGGTTCCTCGTCCCGACCGTCGTCTTCGGTCTCGGGTTCGGAGCCGTCCAGAACGAAGCCCTGGTCGCGTCGTTCGAACGGATGCCGCGCTCGCGCCTGGGGACGGCGTCCGCGTCGTGGAACATCTCCTTCGACGCCGGCACCGGTCTCGGATCCGTCGTCATGGGCGGGTTCGCCGGCTTCGGCTACGTCGTGCTGTTCACCGTGGCGGCCGGGGTCGTCCTCGCGGTGGGCGGCCCGGCGGCGGTGGGCGCCCGACGCACCAGGCACACGCGCGATCTGACCCTGACCGACACCGGCGATAAGGTGAACCAATGACGACTTCCGCCACACGGGTAGCACTCCTGGACTACGGCTCGGGAAACCTGCGGTCCGCGCACCGTGCGCTCGAGCGGGTCGGCGCCGAGGTCGAGCTCACCTCGGATCCCCGCGTCGCCAGCGAGGCGGAGGCGTTGGTCGTGCCGGGGGTCGGCGCGTTCGCCGCCTGCATGAAGGGCCTCGAAGCGGTCAAGGGCCCCCGGATCATCGGTGAGCGTCTCGCCGGCAGTCGGCCCGTCCTGGGTATCTGCGTCGGCATGCAGGTCATGTTCGAGCGAGGCACCGAGTTCTCGGACGGGGAGCACGAGGACTCCCCGGGGGTCCCCGGGTGCGGTGAGTGGCCCGGCGTGGTGGAGAAGCTGCACGCACCCGTGCTGCCGCACATGGGCTGGAACACCGTCGAGGCGCCGGCGAACAGCGTCCTGTTCGCCGGCATGCCCGCCGATGAGCGGTTCTACTTCGTCCACTCCTACGGCGTGCAGCGCTGGGAGATGGAGCCGTCGGATCACCTCCGAGCCCCCGACGTCACCTGGGCCGAGCACGGCACCAGGTTCATCGCGGCTGTGGAGAACGGCCCGCTGTCGGCCACTCAGTTCCACCCCGAGAAATCGGGCGACGCGGGACTGCAGCTCCTCGAGAACTGGATCCGTTCTGTCCGATAGGGGTGAGGGGGACCGGGCCCCGGTGTCCTTCGCCGTGCTCGCCTTGGGGGTGGCCGGGGCGGGAGTACTCGGTCTCGCGCTGACCGCGATCGCGGTGGCCGTGGTCCCCGTGCCGCCGGTCGGCAAGGCCGTCGTCGCACTGGTCGGGCTGCTCCTGTCGGTCGCCGCGATGGGTCTGGTGTCCAACCGCATCACCGATCGCGCGATCCGCGCCGAGTACGGCGAGGAGCCCGGCGGGCAGGCGGAGCGCCCCGGTGACGACGGACTAGGCTGATGGCCGTGACCAACGCCAATTACCTCGAACTCCTGCCGGCCGTCGACGTCGCAGACGGTCAGGCCGTCCGTCTCGTCCAGGGGGAGGCCGGGACCGAGACCTCGTACGGGGCCCCGCTCGACGCGGCGCTGCAGTGGCAGCGTGACGGTGCGGAATGGGTGCATCTCGTGGACCTCGATGCCGCATTCGGCCGGGGCTCGAATCGCGACCTCCTCGCCGAGGTCGTGGGGGCGCTCGACGTCAAGGTCGAGATGTCCGGTGGCATCCGCGATGACGACTCGCTCGAGGCCGCCCTGGCCACCGGCTGTGCGCGCGTGAACCTCGGTACGGCCGCGTTGGAGAACCCGGAGTGGTGTGCCTCGGCCATCGCCCGTCACGGTGATCGCATCGCGGTGGGACTCGACGTGCGGGTGGTCGACGGCGAGCCCAGGCTGCGTGGTCGCGGATGGGTCTCCGACGGCGGCAACCTCTGGGAGGTTCTCGAGCGTCTGGACGCGGACGGCTGCGCCCGGTACGTCGTCACCGACGTGTCCAAGGACGGCATGCTGAACGGGCCCAACCTCGAGATGCTCTCGCAGGTGTGCGCGGCCACCGACGCCCCCGTGGTGGCGTCGGGAGGTGTCTCCTCTGTCGCGGACCTCGAGGCCATCGCCACGCTGGTGCCGCAGGGCGTGGAGGGCGCGATCGTCGGCAAGGCGCTCTACGCGGGCCGGCTCACCCTTCCCGAGGCGCTCGCCGCCGTCAGCCGACGCTGACCACGCGGCCTCGTGACCGCCAGGTAGCTTCCCGACCCCGCATGACCTCGAGCAGGAGGCCCGAGATGGACCATCAGACCGGAAATGCCCTGCCGACGGACCTCCCCGTCGACCCGACCGAGGCGCTCGCACTGGCGACGCGCGTGCTCGACGAGGTGACTCCTCGCTTCGTCGAGGGGGTCGGCGCGAAGGGCATCCAGAACAAGGGATCGCGCAACGACTTCGCGACCGAACTGGACCTCGAGTTGGAGCGCCGTATCTCGGAGGCCCTGAGGGAGGGGACAGGGCTCGAGGTGCACGGTGAGGAGTACGGCGGTCCGCCCGTCAACGAGGGCACGCTCTGGGTGGTCGACCCCGTCGACGGCACGGCCAACTACTCGTTGGGCATCCCGACCGCCGGCATCCTGGTCTCGTTGGTCCACGAGCGTCAGCCGGTGCTGGGGCTGACCTGGTTGCCGCTGCTGGGGATGACGTTCACCTCGATCGCGGGGGGACCGCTCAAGGAGAACGGCGCGGAGGTCTCGCAGATCCCCGACGTCTCCATCCGTGACGTCGCACTGGGGCTGGGTTCCCTCAACACCGGTGCCCGCACGACCTACCCTCCGGCCTATCGCCGCGAGGTCTTCGAGCAGCTCACGCTCGACGCGGCCCGGACCCGCAAGTTCGGCTCCACCGGGGTCGACCTGTCTTTCGTCGCCTCGGGGCGACTGTCGGCGGCGGTCAGCTTCGGCAACTTCGCGTGGGACAACGCGGCCGGCGCCTCCCATGTCCGCGCAGCGGGTGGTGTGGTCACCGACCTCACGGGGGAGCCCTGGTCCACCGACTCCCAGTCCATCCTCGCCGCGGGCCCGCGAGCCCACGCGGAGGTCCTCGACACGATCCGTCAACTCGGCGAGCCGAGCAACTTCTTCGAGGCCGGGCGACGGCGCGCCACTCCGGAACCCGAGAGCCCCCGTCCGTGGCTCCAGGGCGGGCGGTGACCGGATCATGACACTCGCCACCAGGGTCATCCCGTGCCTCGACGTGGACGCCGGCCGCGTGGTCAAGGGCGTCAACTTCCTCGACCTCCGCGACGCGGGTGATCCCGTGGAGTTGGCCGCCGCCTATGACGAGCAGGGCGCCGACGAGCTGACCTTCCTCGACGTGACCGCGTCGTCGTCGGGTCGCGGGACCATGATCGACGTGGTCAAGCGCACCGCCGAGCAGATCTTCATCCCGCTCACCGTGGGAGGAGGCGTGCGTACCGAGGAGGACGTCAACCAGTTGCTGCGGGCCGGCGCGGACAAGGTGAGCGTCAACACCGCCGCCATCGCCCGCCCCGAGCTGCTCGGCGAGCTCAGTCGACGATTCGGCTCGCAGTGCATCGTCCTGTCCGTGGACGCGCGGACCGTACCCGAGGGGTCCGAGCAGACCCCGTCGGGATGGGAGGTCACCACGCACGGTGGTCGCCGCGGTACCGGCATCGACGCCGTCGAGTGGGCGCGGCGCGGGCAGGAGCTCGGCGTGGGCGAGATCCTGCTCAACTCGATGGACGCCGACGGCACCAAGGCGGGTTTCGACCTGGCGATGGTGAAGGCGGTCCGCGAGGCGATGTCGATACCCGTCATCGCCTCGGGCGGTGCCGGTGCGGTCGAGCACTTCGCTCCGGCGGTCCACGCCGGGGCCGACGCCGTCCTCGCGGCCAGTGTCTTCCACTTCGGGGAGATGACCATCGGCGACGTGAAGGACGCGCTCGCGGCAGAGGGGATCACGGTCCGATGAGCGCCCACGTCCTGGATCGTTCGATCGCCGAGAGGCTGTCGCGCAACGCCGACGGCCTCGTCGCCGCGGTCGTGCAGGACGCGACGTCGGGCAGGGTGCTCATGATGGCGTGGATGGATGACGCCGCGCTGGCGGAGACGCTGGCGACCCGGCGGGGTGTGTACTACTCCCGCTCGCGTGGGCAACGGTGGGTCAAGGGGGAGACCTCCGGCCACGTGCAACACGTGCGTCGCGTGGAGATCGACTGCGACGGAGACACCGTCCTGCTCCATGTCGACCAGACCGGCGCGGCCTGCCACCGGGGCACCACCAGCTGTTTCGACACCGCAACCCTGCTCGGAGAGGACTGAACGGCGTGCCCTTCATCCAGATCAACCAACTCGACGGGATGGCCGCGGCGGACAAGGCCCGCGTCATCGAGGCGGTCACGGCCGCGTACGCCGAGGCCTCGGGCAAGGACCCGGCGAAGGTGTGGGTCCACGTCCACGACATGCCGCACGATTCCTTCGGGATCGGCGGCAAGGCCTTCGGATGAGCACCGAGACGACCACGTTCGAACAGTTCCGCGCGCTCGCCGCGGGCCACCGGGTCGTGCCGGTGGTGCGCACGGTGTTGGCGGATTCCGAGACCCCGTTGTCCGCGTACGTCAAGCTCGCCGGCGACCGACCGGGGACGTTCCTGCTGGAGTCGGCGGAGCACGGGCGCTCGTGGTCGCGGTGGTCGTTCATCGGCTGTGGGGCGGCCGCCGCGTTGACCGTCGACGGCTCGGGCGAGGCGACGTGGTGGGGCAACGTGCCCGCGGGCGCGCCCACCGGCGGTGACCCGCTGGACGCGCTCCGGAGGACACTCGACCTGTTGCGCACCGATCAGATCCCGGGACTGCCCCCGTTGACGTCGGGGATGGTCGGTTACCTCGGGTACGACATCGTGCGCCGGCTCGAGCGGATCCGGCCCGACACCGTCGACGACCTGCAGGTGCCGGAGATGGTCCAGTTGCTGGCCACGGATCTGGCGGCGTTCGATCACCACGAGGGTCGCATCCATCTCATCGCCAATGCCGTCAACTGGGACGGCAGCGACGAGCGGGTCGAGCAGGCCTACGCGGACGCAGTGGCCCGGGTCGATTCGATGACGGCGCGGCTCGCCGACCCGGGGACGGGGGGCGTGAGCGTGTTCGACACCCCCGCCCCCGACGTGCGTCGCTGCACCGACGAGGCGACGTACCACGCGCGGGTCGCCGACATCATCGAGCAGATCTACTCAGGCGAAGCCTTCCAGGTGGTGCTCAGTCAGCGGTTCGAGGTCGACACCGCCGCCTCGCCGCGCGACGTCTACCGGATCCTGCGCACCACCAACCCGAGTCCGTACATGTTCCTCATGACGATCCCGGACGGTAGCGGGGAGGACGGGTTCGGCGGTACCGCCTTCACCATCGTGGGATCGAGCCCGGAGGCGTTGGTGACCGTCCAGGACGGGGCGGCGACGACCCATCCGATCGCGGGGACCAGACCGAGAGGCGACGACGACGAGCACGACGTCCTGCTCGCCAAGGACCTGGTGGATGACGCCAAGGAGAACGCCGAACACCTGATGCTGGTCGATCTCGGTCGCAACGACCTCGGCCGGGTCTGCGTGCCGGGCACGGTGGATGTGACCGAGTTCCGCCAGGTCGAGCGCTACAGCCATGTGATGCACCTCGTGTCCACGGTGACCGGGCGCCTGGCCGACGGGCAGACGGGCATCGACGCCGTGACCGCGTGTTTCCCGGCCGGCACACTGTCCGGATCGCCCAAGCCCCGCGCTCTGCAGATCATCGAGGACCTCGAGGACACGCGACGCGGTGTCTACGGGGGCGTGGTCGGCTACGTCGATTTCGCCGGCAACACCGATCAGGCCATCGCGATCCGGTCGGCCGTGATCAAGGACGGCACGGCCTACGTCCAGGCGGGTGCCGGCATCGTCGCCGATTCGGTGGCCGCCTCGGAGGACGCGGAGTGCCGCAACAAGGCGATGGCGGTCCTGCGGGCCGTCGCCGCCGCGGAGACACTGCGCGACGCCGGGGAGGGCCGGTGACCCACCGCGCCCGTCTGCTGGTCCCCGTCGTGCTGTTGGTGGTGGGGGCGGCGCTGCTGTGGGTCGCCTCGCGGATGGTGTGGCTCGACGTGGTGGCCTTCAACGACCAGTCGGGAGAGGGCCGACGGGCCCTGACCGGAGCGGACTGGCAACCCGCCCTCGTCCCGCTCGCACTGGGCGCGCTGGCGGCGATCGCCGCTGTGGCACTGGTCCGAGGTGCCGCCGCGCGAGCGGTGGGCGCCGTTATCGCACTGCTCGGCGTGGCCGCCGGGGGCCTGATGGCGATGTCGGTTGGGGAGGTCGACGCCGACCGGGTCCACTCGGTGATCACGAGTGACGAGGGCCTGGCCCGGACCGATGCCGGGCCGGGTTCCGAGGGCGCGGAGGCGATCCCTCAGTGGTCGGAGATCACCGAGTTGTCGACCCGGCCCGCGGGACCCGTGATCACCGGCGCGGGGGCCGTCGCCCTGCTGGCGGCGGGGATCGTCGTCCTCGTCAGCCCGGCCCGCCCGGTGCGCCGCGACGATCGGTACGTGACCCCGGCGGCCCGGCGGGAGAGTGCGGCGACCGGACCGGACCCGGAGGACGACGCCGGGCGGGATCTGTGGCAGGAACTGGACGACGGACGGGATCCGACCGGCTGACCGGGTCGGGGTGGTCCCGATTCGGGAACCCCGGCCGGGACCTCTATTGTTGATCTCGATCACACTTTCCGCCCTACGACTGCAGAGGGAGGTCACGGTGGGTACCGTGCTCGACTCGATTCTCGACGGGGTCCGTGAGGACGTCGCGGCCCGTGAGGCCGTCATCGATATGGCGGCCGTGAAGAAGGCGGCCCAGTCGGCGCCGGACCCGCTCGACGCGCTCAAGGCGTTGCGCGATCCCGGGGTGGGCGTCATCGCCGAGGTCAAGCGAGCCAGCCCGTCCAAGGGCGCCCTGGCCGAGATCCCCGACCCCGCCGTCCTGGCCCGGATGTACGAGGAGGGCGGGGCGCGCGTCATCTCCTGCCTCACCGAGGAGCGCCGTTTCAACGGCAGCCTGGCCGATCTCGACGCGGTCCGCCGCGCGGTCGACATCCCGGTTCTGCGGAAGGACTTCGTGGTGGGGCCGTACCAGATCCACGAGGCGCGGGCGCACGGCGCGGATCTGATCCTGCTCATCGTGGCCGCGCTCGAGCAGGACGCCCTGGTGTCGCTCCTCGATCGCACCGAGTCGCTGGGTATGACGGCGTTGGTGGAGGTCCACACCGAGGAGGAGGCCGACCGCGCGCTGGAGGCCGGAGCCACGGTCATCGGTGTCAACGCCCGCAACCTCAAGACACTCGAGGTCGACAGGGACGTGTTCTCCAGGATCGCGCCCGGGCTCCCGTCCGACGTCGTCAAGATCGCCGAGTCTGGGGTCCGGGACGCCTCGGACCTCCTGGCGTACGCCAGCGTCGGGGCGGACGCCGTGCTCGTGGGCGAGGGACTGGTGACGCAGGGCGACCCGCGGGCGGCCTGCAACGCCCTGGCCACGGCCGGTGCCCACCCGTCCTGCCCGCAGGGACCCCGCTAGTCCGGTGCCGCCGGCTTCCGGCAGACTGGGGACGTGAACTCCAAGGATTTTCCGACACTGCCCACCATGGGAGAGGTGCTCCGGTCCACCACCGGACATGAGCCCGACCAGCGGGGCCACTGGGGGCCGTTCGGCGGCCGTTACGTCCCCGAGGCGCTGATGGCGGTGGTCGACGAGGTGACCGACGCCTACGCCAAGGCCCGGGCGGACGACGAGTACCTCGACGAGCTCGACCGGTTGCAGCTCCACTACTCGGGTAGGCCGTCGCCGTTGTACGAAGCGACGCGGTTCGGTGCGGAGATCGGTGCGCGGGTGTTCCTCAAGCGCGAGGACCTCAACCACACGGGCTCCCACAAGATCAACAACGTCCTCGGCCAGGCGCTGCTCGCGCAGCGGATGGGCAAGAAGCGGGTGATCGCGGAGACCGGCGCCGGTCAGCACGGGGTGGCCACGGCGACGGCGTGTGCCCTCCTCGGCCTCGAGTGCAAGGTCTACATGGGCGCGGTGGACGTGCGCAGGCAGGCGCTCAACGTGGCGCGGATGCGGTTGCTCGGTGCCGAGGTCGAGGCCGTGGAGATCGGTTCGGCCACGTTGAAGGACGCGATCAACGAGGCGATGCGGGACTGGGTCGCCCACGCGGACGACACCTATTACGCGTTCGGTACCGCGGCCGGGCCGCACCCCTTCCCGACGATGGTCCGCGACTTCCAGCGCGTCGTCGGCGCCGAGGCCCGGGTGCAGATCCTCGATCAGGCCGGTCGGCTGCCGGACGCCGCCGTGGCGTGCGTCGGCGGTGGTTCCAACGCGATCGGGTTGTTCCATTCGTTCATCGACGACGAATCGGTTCGTCTGGTCGGGTGCGAGGCCGGGGGTGACGGCGTGGGGTCCGGACGCACCGCGGCGACCGTCAACGCGGGGACGCCCGGGGTCTTCCAGGGTTCGTACGCCCATCTCATGCAGGACTCCGACGGGCAGACGATCGAGTCCCATTCGATCTCGGCGGGCCTGGACTACCCGGGTGTCGGGCCCGAGCATTCGCGCCTGGCGGAGATCGGGCGGGCCGAGTACCGCCCGATCACGGATACCCAGGCCATGGACGCGTTCGCTCAGTTGTGCCGCACCGAGGGCATCATCCCCGCCATCGAGTCGGCGCACGCGATCGCCGGTGCCGCGCAGCTCGCCGCGGAGGGCGTGGACCTCATCCTGGTCAACGTCTCCGGTCGCGGCGACAAGGACGTCGACACCGCCGCCCGGTGGTTCGGCCTGTTGGACGGGGGGACCCCGCCCGAGGCCGGGGTGGATTCGAGCCAGGGCGCCGACGACGGCGCGGGCGAGTTCGCGGACGGAGGAGTCGAGGGATGAGCGTTCTCAGTGACGTGTTCGAGCGGTGCCGGAGCGAGGACCGGGCCGCGCTCATCGGCTACTACCCGGCGGGTTACCCGACTCTCGAGGGGTCGATCGACGCCGTGCGCACGATGGTCGAGGGCGGATGCGACATCGTCGAGGTCGGCATCCCGTACTCCGATCCCATGATGGACGGGCCGACCATCCAGGCCGCCGCCGACACCGCGATCGAGGCCGGGTTCCGCGTGGCGGACACCTTCGAGGTGGTCCGCGCGGTCGCCGCAGCCGGTGCGGTCCCCGTGGTCATGACCTATTGGAACCCGGTGCTCCAGTACGGTGTCGACCGTTTCGCCGCCGACCTCGCCGCCGCCGGCGGTACCGGCGTCATCACGCCCGACCTCATCCCGGACGAAGCCGAGGACTGGATCGCCGCGTCGGACGCCCACGGAATCGACCGGGTGTTCCTCGTCGCGCCGTCGTCGACCCCCGAGCGACTCGCGATGACGCTCTCCAACACGGGCGGTTTCGTCTACGTCCAGGCCGTCATGGGAGTCACCGGCGCCCGGGACGTCGTCTCGGACGCGCCCCGGACCCTCACCGCGCGGGTCCGTGAGATCTCCGGCCTCGCCTGTGGGGTCGGGCTGGGGGTGCGCAACGGTGAGCAGGCGGCCGAGATCGCCTCGTACGCCGACGGCGTGATCGTCGGGTCGGCACTCATCACGGCGGCGACCGAGGGGCTCGACGCCCTCGGGAGGCTGACCGCCGAGTTGGCCGAGGGCGTCCGCCGGCGCGGGACCGGGTCGTGATCCCCAGCCCTCCCCAGGGCGTCTGGGAGATCGGTCCGTTCCCCCTGCGTGCGTATGCCCTGTGGATCATCCTCGGCATCGTCGTCGCCATCTGGTGGGGCGAGAAGCGCTGGGTCGCCCGTGGCGGCCGGGCCGGCGTGGTGATCGACACGGCGCTGTGGGCGATCCCCTTCGGCCTGATCGGCGGACGGATCTACCACGTGGCCACCGATTGGTACCGCTACTTCGGAGAGGGCCGCGATCCCGTCGACGCGTTGAAGATCTGGGATGGCGGCCTGGGCATCTGGGGCGCGGTCGCGTTCGGCGCTCTCGGCGCCTACATCGGTCTGCGCCAACAGGGCATCCGGGCGCTGGGGGCGCTGGGCGACTCGATCGCCCCCGGCATCGTGTTGGCACAGGGGATCGGCCGACTGGGCAACTACTTCAACCAGGAGCTCTACGGCCGCGAGACCGATGTGCCCTGGGCGCTGGAGATCTACCAGCGTTACGACGAGTCCTACGGGTACTCGGAGACGATCGGGCGGTCGACCGGCCAGGTGCTGGCGACCGTTCACCCGACATTCCTCTATGAGCTGCTGTGGAACGTTCTCGTGGCGATCGCGGTGGTGCTGATCGACCGGCGGTTCCGCCTGGGCCACGGTCGGCTCTTCGCCCTCTATGTGGCGTTGTACTGCTTCGGTCGCTTCTGGGTGGAACTGCTGCGCGCGGACGCCGCCACAGAGGTGTTCGGACTGCGTATCAACACCATCGTCTCCCTCGTGGTCATGCTCGCCGCGCTGGTGTATCTCTGGCGGGCCCGCCGCGGCCGGGAGGAGGCCTCTGACCTGCGGGCGCCGGACGACGTCGGGGACGACCCGGCGGAGGGTGGTCCCGCGGGCGACGCACCCCCGTTGGCTGGTCGTTGACCTCGGGTTAACCGGGTGGCCGGTCGAGGGGACTAGATTGGTACGAGTGAATCGTCGTACCAAGATCGTCTGCACCCTGGGTCCCGCCGTCGCGTCGGAGGAAGGCATCCGAGAGCTGGTCGACGCGGGGATGGATGTCGCCCGCCTCAACTTCAGCCACGGAGAGCACGCCGACCACGAGGCCAACTACCGATGGGTCCGCAAAGCCTCCGACGAGTCCGGCCGGGCCGTCGGCGTCCTCGCGGATCTGCAGGGCCCCAAGATCCGGCTCGGCCGCTTCATCGAGGGCCGGCACGAGTGGGCGGAGGGCGACCGTGTCGTCATCACCGTCGCGGAGGTGGAGGGCACCAAGGATCGCGTCTCGACCACCTACAAGGGGCTGGCGAACGACGCCCGCCCGGGTGACCGCCTCCTCGTCGACGACGGCAATATCGGACTGACCGTCGAGCAGGTTGACGGGGACGACGTCCACTGCGTGGTGACCGAGGGCGGGACCGTCTCCAACAACAAGGGCGTGTCCCTGCCGGGCATGAACGTCTCGGTCCCCGCGTTGAGCGAGAAGGACATCGCCGACCTCCGGTTCGCCCTCGGCCTGGGGGTGGACTTCATCGCGCTGTCGTTCGTGCGGTCGCCGGCGGACGTCGACCTCGTGCACGAGGTGATGGACGAGGTGGGCATCCACGTTCCCATCATCGCCAAGCTCGAGAAGCCGGAAGCCGTCAAGAATCTCGAGTCCATCGTCCTGGCATTCGACGCCATCATGGTGGCCCGGGGCGACCTCGGCGTGGAGTTGCCGCTGCAGGAGGTGCCGCTGGTCCAGAAGCGTGCCATCCAGATCGCGCGCGAGAACGCCAAGCCCGTCATCGTGGCCACCCAGATGCTCGAGTCGATGATCACGAACTCCCGGCCCACCCGGGCCGAGGCGTCCGACGTGGCGAACGCCGTCCTCGACGGGGCGGACGCGGTGATGCTCTCGGGGGAGACCTCCGTCGGCAAGTACCCGATCGAGACCGTACGCACGATGTCGTCCATCGCACTCGCGGTGGAGTCGGACTCCACGGCCGCGCCGGATCTGGTGCACATCCCACGGACCAAGCGCGGTGTCATCTCCTACTCCGCCCGCGAGATCGGTGAGCGGCTGGGGGCGAAGGCGCTCGTCGCGGTCACCTCGACGGGGGATACGGTGCGGCGGCTCGCCCGTCTGCACAGCCACCTGCCGCTCATCGCCATCACCAGCGACCCCCGTATCCGCAGCCAGCTGGCGCTGACGTGGGGGACCGAGACCTTCCTCACCGACCGCGTCAACGACACGGCGGAGATCGTCAAGGTCACCGACGAGATGCTGCTCCCGCTCGACGGGTACAACGAGGACGACCTGATCGTGCTCGTCGCGGGGAACGTGCCGGGCGTCGAGGGGTCGACCAACTTCATCCTCGTCCACCGGATGGGCGAGGTCGACCACTGATCACCATCGGATAACAACCGACAGGCGCCGGTGAGCAAGCCGCTCACCGGCGCTTTCGTCTGTGTTCGTGCCTTTGACGTGACAGAGTCGAGACACTTCTGTTACCTTCTTGGAGTCGACCGGGGAAGCCGGTCACGTCCCTGCTTCACCCGCTCCAGTCTCCGAGGTTCCCTGATGTCCGACGCCACTCGCATTTCCTACGCCGAGCTCGCCGATCGACTCGGCGTCGAGGGCACCGGCGCGACCGCCGGGCGCCACCGCGCCGCCCGCTCGTCCAACATGGGCCGCCTCGTGGCCGGCACCGTCGCCGGCGCCGCCCTCTCCGGCGGCATGGCCATGGCCGCCGCCCCCGCAGCCTCCGCCCAGTCCGCCGAGATCAACGCCGACCAGCTGACCGAGATGGCGCAGGGCGTCATCCAGGGCATCGGCCTCACCGAGGACCAGCTTCGGGAGTACGCGATCGACCCGGCTGTGTTCGGCTCGCTCGGTGTCCCCTCCGTCGGTGGCGCCCACGCCCCGACCTACGGTCCGATCACCTCCGGCTTCGGCCCCCGTTGGGGAACGTTCCACAACGGCACGGACTTCGGTGCACCGATCGGGACCCCGATGTTCGCCGCCAAGTCCGGCACCGTCGTGGCTGCCGGCCCGGCCTCCGGGTACGGCCTGTGGATCCGGATCCAGACCGACGACGGCCACCTGCTCGAGTACGGACACAACGACCAGAACCACGTCTCGGTCGGCCAGCGGGTCAACGCCGGGCAGGTCATCGGAACGGTCGGAAACCGCGGCTACTCCACCGGGCCGCACCTGCACTTCGGCGTGCGCAATCCGGCCGGCCAGTGGATCGACCCGGTGCCGTGGCTCCGCGCCAACGGCGTCGCCGTCTGATCGATCGACGCCCCCGACACGCACCCGTCGCGCCCCGTCTCCCCTCGAGGAGGCGGGGCGCGACCGCGTTGACGGGCCACGTGTCGGGCCTTTCTGACACAGTGGGGCGAGAGAGTCCACCACCAGTCGAGAGGCGATCCATGTCGCAGACCGTCAAGGGCGTCATTGCCCGTAGCAAGGGGGCCGAGGTCGAGTTGGTCGACGTCGTCGTCCCCGATCCCGGACCGAACGATGTCATCGTGCGGGTGCAGGCGTGCGGCGTCTGCCACACGGACCTGGCGTACCGGGACGGCGGGATCAACGACGAGTACCCGTTCCTGTTGGGCCACGAGGCCGCGGGCATCGTCGAGACCGTCGGTGACCGGGTCACCCATGTCGCCGAGGGCGACTACGTCGTCCTCAACTGGCGCGCGGTGTGCGGTGAGTGCCGGGCCTGCAAGAGGGGCCAGCAGCAGTACTGCTTCGCCACCCACAACGCGTCCAAGAAGATGACGCTGAGCGACGGCACCGAGCTCACCCCCGCGCTCGGCATCGGCGCGTTCATCGACAAGACCCTCGTCCACGAGGGGCAGTGCACCAAGGTCGACCCAGCGGCGGACCCGGCGGTCGCCGGACTGCTCGGATGCGGTGTCATGGCCGGCATCGGCGCGGCCGTCAACACCGGCCAGGTCAGCCGTGGCCAGTCCGTCGCCGTCATCGGGTGCGGTGGAGTCGGTGTCGCCGCGGTCGTGGGCGCCCGACTTGCGGGCGCCTCGACGATCATCGCGGTCGATATCGACGACACCAAGCTCGAGTGGGCCAAGGACTTCGGTGCGACCCACGCGGTCAATTCGACCTCGACCGATCCGGTGGCCGCTATCCAGGAGCTCACGGACGGCGTCGGCGCCGACGTCGTGATCGACGCCGTCGGTCGGCCGGAGACGTACGAGCAGGCCTTCTACGCGCGTGATCTCGCCGGGACCGTGGTCCTGGTGGGCGTGCCCACGCCGGAGATGCGGTTGGAGTTGCCGCTGCTGGACTTCTTCGGCCGTGGTGGCTCGCTCAAGTCGTCCTGGTACGGCGACTGTCTGCCCGAGCGCGATTTCCCGATGCTCGTGGATCTGCATCTGCAGGGTCGGCTCCCGCTCGAGAAGTTCGTCTCCGAGCGGATCGGCATCGACGCCGTCGAGGCGGCGTTCGACGCGATGAAGTCCGGTTCCGTCCTCCGATCGGTGGTGACGATGTGAGCGAGATCCACACCAGCGCCGGGCACGCCGGCGGTCTGCGCATCGAGAAGGTCGTCACGAGCGGCATCTTCGCGCTCGACGGCGGCGAGTGGGAGGTCGACAACAACATCTGGATCCTCGGGGACGACTCCGAGGTGTACGTGATCGACGCCGCGCACACTGCCCAGCCGATCATCGACGCGGTGGCGGGCCGCCGGGTCAAGGGCATCCTGTGTTCGCACGCCCACAACGACCACATCACTGTGGCGCCGGAACTGTCGGAGAAGCTGGATGCGCCGATCCTGGTGCACCCGGGTGACCAGATGCTGTGGGACGAGACCCACCCCACCGTCTCCCACGGCGAGCTCTCCGACGGGCAGCGTCTGGAGATCGCGGGTACCCGCATCGACGTGATGAACACGCCCGGGCACTCACCGGGATCGTGCGTGTTCCACGTTCCCGAGGCGGGCGTGTTGTTCTCCGGCGACACCCTGTTCTCCGGCGGACCGGGGGCGACGGGCCGCTCGTACTCGGATTTCCCGACCATCATCACCTCCATCCGCGAGCGCATCCTCACGCTGCCCGCGGAGACGCTGGTGCACACCGGTCACGGTGACGGGACGAAGGTCGGGGACGAGTCCCCGCACCTCGAGGAGTGGATCGCCCGAGGGCACTGAGACCGCCGCCGTGGGCGCGGGGAGGACTGACGCGGGGGAGGGGCCGGGGAGATGACGACGACGAGGACGCCCGCAGAGTCCGGTCCTCCCACTCCGTGGCACACCCTCGCGCCCGCGGAGGTGTTGTCCCGCCTCGGTGCGGGCCCGGACGGGCTCACCAGCGCCGAGGCGGGCGCCCGTCTCGTCCGGCACGGGCCCAACACCTTGCCCGAGGCCGAGCGGGTTCCCGGGTGGCGGCGGGTGGTGAGGCTGCTGGCGGACCCGATGATCCTCGTGCTCGCGGTCGCGGCTGCGGTGAGCGCGGGGGTGTCCCGGGAATGGGAGACCCCCGTGGTCATCCTGCTGGTGGTCGCACTGAACACGATCCTCAACTACGTCCAGGAGACCCGTGCCGAGGCCGGTCTCGCAGCCCTGCGCGATATGTCGGTCCCGCACAGCCGGGTGGTGCGGGACGGCGTGGAGGCCGAGACCGACAGCAGTGGGCTCGTCCCGGGCGACATCGTGGTGGTGGAGTCCGGAGACAGGGTCCCCGCCGACGGCCGGGTGCTCTCCGGATCCCGGTTGCAGGTGGCCGAGGCGACGTTGACCGGGGAGTCGGCCCCGGTAGACAAGGCCGCGGGAGCGGTACAGGGCGTCGACGCGCCTCTCGGAGACCGCGCTGGCATGGTGTTCATGAACACGGAGGTCACCCGGGGCCGGGCGCGCATCGTGGTGACCGGTACCGGTGAACACACCGAGATGGGCGCGATCGCGGACCTGCTGGGCGGTGCGGGCGCCGGTCCGACGCCGCTGCAGAAACGGATCGGTACGCTCGCCCGCGTCCTCACCGGGATCGCGCTGACCGTGGTGGGACTGGTCCTCGCGATCGGGCTCGTGCGCGGTCAGTCCTGGGAGGACATGCTCCTGTCCGCGGTCTCCCTGGCGGTGGCCACGATCCCGGAGGGGCTCACGGCGGTCGTGGCGTTCACGCTCGCGATGGGTGCCTCGCGCCTCGCCCGCGAGGGAGCGATCATCAAGAACCTCGCCGCCGTCGAGACACTCGGTTCGACGAGCCACATCGCGACGGACAAGACCGGGACCCTCACCCTCAACGAGATGACCGTCACGCGGATCGTCGCGGGCGGCGGGTCGTACTCCGTGACCGGGACCGGATACGACGGGGCCGGGACCGTCCTGTCGTCCGACCCGGACGTCGTACCGGACCTGAGACGGGCCGCGGTGGCCATGGCGTTGTGCAACGACGCGATCGTCGCCGACGGGCGACTGGTCGGAGATCCGACCGAGGGCGCACTGTTGGTGGCGGCGACCAAGTGCGGGATCGACGTCGAGGGGCTGCGCGCCGCCCGTCCGCGGGTGGCCCAGGTCCCGTTCGACTCGGCGTACAAGTTCATGGCGACGGTCAACCGCGCACCGGGTGGAGACCTCGTCCTCCACGTCAAGGGTGCCACCGGTGCCGTCCTGCCTCGCGCCACGCACGTCTGGGACGGGGCGACGGCGGTGGAGCTCGACGACGAGCGGCGTGGAGCGTTGCGCGCGGACACGGAGGGGCTCGCCGCGTCCGGCCTGCGCACGCTGCTCGTGGCCGCCCGGCCTTTCGGCGACGGTGACGGACCACCCGACGAGGACTCTCTGCTCGGCGAGGTCCGCGACCTGACAGTGCTCGCGGTGCTGGGGATCGTCGACCCACCGCGGCCACGCGCCGCCGAGTCGATACGCATCGCCCACCAGGCGGGCATCTCGGTGCACATGATCACCGGTGACCACCTGGTCACGGCCTCGGCCATCGCCCGCGACCTCGGTATCGGCGGGGAGGCGGTGAGCGGTGTCGATCTGGACCGCATCGACGCCGAGGAGCTGTCCGCCCGGGCCGCTCGCCTCGGCGTGCTGGCCCGCGTGACCCCCGAGCACAAGATCCGGATGGTGCGGGCCCTCCAGGCTGACGGGGACGTGGTGGCGATGACGGGAGACGGTGTGAACGATGCGCCCGCCCTGCGTCAGGCCGACATCGGGATCGCCATGGGGATCACTGGTACCGACGTGTCCAAGGGCGCGGCGGACATGGTGCTCACCGACGACAACTTCTCGACGATCGTCTCCGCGGTGCGCCAGGGGCGGGGGATCTACGACAACATCGTCAAGTTCGTGAAGTTCCAGCTCACCACCGCGTGGGCGTTCGTGATCGTCTTCTTGGCGAGTGGTCTGTTGGGGCTGGCGACGGTGCCGTTCACCGCGCTGCAGGTCTTGTTGGTCAACATCGTCATGGACGGCCCGCCGGCGATGGCCCTGGGTGTCGAGCCGGTGGAGAAGGATGCCATGCGCAGGCCTCCGCGTCCGGCCGGCGAACAGATCCTCACTCCGACGCGCTTGGTGCGGATCCTCTGGCTGGGCGTCGTGATGGCCGTGGGTACCCTTCTCGTGCTGGCGTCCGCCGAGGCGGTGTTCCCCGATCGAGCAGGGGAACCGCTGTTCGCCACCACGTTGGCGTACGCGACGTTCGTCTTCTTCCAGGTGTTCAACCTGATGAATGTTCGATCCGACCACGGCTCGGTGTTCTCCCGCGACATGGCGCACAACGCCCCGATCTGGGTCGCGCTGGGCGCGGTGCCGCTGCTGCTGATCGCGGTGGTCCAGGTGCCGTTCCTGCAAGGCGTCTTCGACACCACCTCGCTCCGCGCCGACGAATGGCTGCTGGCCACCGCGGTGGCGTCGTCGATCCTCTGGCTGGAGGAACTGCGCAAGGCCGGCGCGAGATGGCGTACGCGACGGGCCGGTGCGTCGGGCAGGATGGACGTGGTCTGACGCGCCCACCCGAGGGCGCCGCCACCACCGCGTCAGGTAGCGGGCGCGACACGGTCGGACCGACGAGGAGGAGTCATCATCATGGCCAGGGTCACCGCCAGCAACACCATCGTCATCGAGGCGCCCGTCGAGGCCGTGAGCGCGGCGATCGCCGACTACGCGCAGGTCCGGCCCCGCATCCAGCCCGAGCAGTTCAGCGCCTACCGCCTGATCCAGGGTGGACAGGGGGACGGCACCGTCGCGGCGTGGAACCTCCAGGCCACCAAGAAGCGAAGCCGGGACGTCAAGGCCAACGTCACTGTCGACGACGCCGCCGCGCACTGGTCACTCGTGGAGAAGGACGAGAACTCGTCCATGGCCACCACCTATACGGTGCGCGAGGCGACGGGGGGCGCGCTCGTCGAGATGACCACCTCGTGGGACGGCGCCGGGGGAGTGGGTGGATTCTTCGAGCGGACCTTCGCGCCGGCCGGGCTCAAGCGCATCCAACACGCCCTGCTGTCCAATCTCAAGGACGACCTCGAGGGGTAGCCGACCGGGCTCCGACCGGGCTCAGTCCGACCGGGCTCAGTCCGACCGGACTCAGTCTGGCCGGTCCGCCGAGCGGGAGCGGTCCGCCGAGGGACTCGTCGTAGTCGCGGTGGCGGACTCGGCCGCCTCGACATCCGTCCCCGTGGGCGCGGCCGCCGCGGCCGCCTCGCGCGCGGCCTCGGCCTGTGCCGAGCCGGTCCGGAGCATGATCTGCGGCATGAACACCAGGATCACCGAGGCGGCCACGGCGAGGATGCCGGCCACCAGATAGATCTCGGACATGCTCAGTGCGTAACCCTGCTCGAAGGGGTGGGCGACCAGCTCGGGAAGCCGGTTGATCACCGAGGAGTCCTTGGTGACCGTTTCCAGTGCCCCCGCGCCGGTGGTCGGGTCGGCGAGGGCCCGGACGATCCCGTACGCGTCGGGATCCTGCCGCAGGGCGGGGTCGGCGAGGCCCTCCTGAACACCGCGGGCGAGGCTACCGTCGGCGGCGGCCTGCTCTAGTTCGCCCGAGATGGAGCCACCGACGCGGCTGAAGAGAATTGACAGGAACACCGCGACGCCGGCGGTGCCACCGAGCTGACGGAAGAAGGTGGCCGACGCGGTGGCCACACCGATCTCCCGCGGACTCACGGCGTTCTGGACGATCAGGGTGAGCGGCTGCATGCAGTTGCCGAGCCCGATGCCCAACACCAGCATGTAGACCATCACCAGCGTCAGCGACGTGTCGGCATCGATCGTCCACAGCAGGAACAGGCCGACAGCGGCCACCGCCGTGCCGAAGATCGGGAACTCGCGGACACGACCGGTCCTGGAGATGAGCTGGCCCGACACGATCGAGGCACCCATCATCCCCGCGACCAGCGGGAGCATCATGAGTCCCGACTCCATGGGATCGGCTCCGTGCACGATCTGCATGTACAGCGGCAGCGTCATCATGCCGCCGAACATGGCCATACCCACGATCACGCCTCCGACCGTGACGAGTGCGAAGGTGCGGTCGCGGAACAGGCGGAGCGGGATGAGGGCCTGGTCGCCCGCGCGGGCCTCCACGATGAGGAAGAGCCCGATGCCGGCCAGCCCGACGACGTAGCAGCCGAGGGCGGCGGGGGAACCCCACCCCCAGGTGTTGCCTTGCTCGGCCACCAGCAGGAGAGGTACCAGACCGACAACTATAGCGGCGGCCCCCACCCAGTCCACGCGATGGTCGACCCGGACGTTCTTGACGTTGAGCGTGATCATCACGAGGGTCAGGGCCGCCGCGCCGATGGGGACGTTGATGAGGAAGATCCAGCGCCACCCGTCGATGCCGAAGATCGTGTCCGCCCCGGCGAAGAACCCGCCGATCACCGGCCCGAGGACCGACGACGACGCGAAGACCGCCAGCATGTAGCCCTGGTATTTGGCGCGGTCACGGGGCGGGATGATGTCGCCGATGATCGCGAGCGCCAGGGACATCAGTGCGCCGGCACCCAGTCCCTGGATGCCGCGGAAGACGGCGAGCATGTACATCGAGGTGGCGAGCGTGCAGAGCAATGAGCCGAACACGAAGATGACGATGCCGATCACGAAGAACGGCTTGCGTCCGTAGATGTCGGAGAGCTTGCCGTACAGGGGCGTCGAGATGGTGGACGTCATGAGATACGCGGTGGTGACCCACGCCTGGGCGTCCAGGCCCTGCAGGTCGTCGGCGATGGTGCGGATCGCCGTGCTCACGATGGTCTGGTCGAGGCTGGCCAGGAACATGGCGGACATGAGGCCGGCCAGGATGACGAGGATCTGGCGGTGCGTGAACTCACCGTCCTCGCCTGCATGGACCGAGGATGTCTTGGGAGCGGTCATCGGTTCTCCTCGGCGGATGTGAGAGAGCAGAGTTCGGCGTGGAGGGAGTCGGCCAATCGGGCGAGGTCCGCGATGAACGCGTCCGCCCGGTCCGGCGTCCAGTCCTCGAGGAGGCCGGCCATCCAGTCACCACTGCGCTCGAACACCTGGCTGACGAGATAGGTGCCCTCGGCGGTGAGTGTGACGAGGCTGGCACGTCCGTCATCGGGATCGGGGACCTTCGCGATGAGCCCGCGGGTCTCGAGTTGGCGGACCTGGCGACTCACCACCGATACGTCGGTGTGGACCCGGGCGGCCAGATCGGTGACCCGGGCCGGGCCGTCATGGATGGCGAACAGCAGCGGATGCGCGGACGGCTCGACGGCCTCGTCGTAGCGGGGCACCGAGAGGTTGACCGCACGCAGGAGTTTGACCACCCGCGAGAGGTCCACCACCAACCGGGCACCGCGTTCCGCGTCTATCGCCATATCCACTCCTCGAACCGATTGCTTGCAACAAGCAAATATTACGCGCGTAGCGGACCACCCCGCCACCGGGTGGCGCGCGGGTGGAGAGGGCGGAGGCGGTGATGAGGTGATGAAATGATGGGCTGATGAGAGGAATGCGAGCGGGTCTGACCTCGCTCGAGCGGTGGTGCCCCCGGTCGGACTCGAACCGACACTGGACGGGTTTTGAATCCGTTGCCTCTGCCAATTGGGCTACGGGGGCGAACACGGTGAACCGCTGGTCCGGAAGTCTAACCGACGACCGATGAGCGTCTGTCCGACGCCCGCCCTAGAGTGGCCGTGTGAGCACCACGAGTCAGACCGCAGAAGCCAACACCGCCCCCGGTTCGGGCGCCTCCTCCGGCGCCCCAGCGGGGGAGGGGCCCACCCGACTGCTGCTCCTGGACGGGCACTCACTCGCGTTCCGTGCGTTCTACGCGCTGCCGGCCGAGAACTTCTCCACGGCGTCCGGCCAGCACACGAACGCCGTGTACGGATTCCTGTCGATGGTCGCCAACCTGGTGACCGAGGAGGAGCCCACGCACCTGGCCGTGGCGTTCGACGTCTCCCGTGCGACGCTGCACCGCACGGCGGAGTACCCCGAGTACAAGTCCACCCGGTCGGCCGCGCCCGAGGAGTTCAAAGGGCAGGTCGAACTCATCCAGGAGGCGCTGGTGGCGTTGGGAGTGCGGACGCTGTCTCTGGAGGGCCACGAGGCCGACGACATCATCGCCACCCTCGCCACCCACTCGGGCGGCGCCGAGACGCTGATCTGCACCGGGGACCGCGACGCTCTGCAGTTGGTGTCCGACGAGGTCACCGTCCTCTATCCGGTCAAGGGCGTATCTGAGCTCGCCCGCTTCACACCCAGCGCCGTCGAGGCGAAGTACGGGGTGACCCCGGCCCAGTACCCGGATGTCGCGGCGCTGCGCGGTGACACCTCCGACAACCTCCCGGGCGTGCCCAAGGTCGGCGACAAGACCGCAGCCAAGTGGATCACGCAGTACGGCACCCTCTCGGAGCTCATCGCGCACGCGGACGAGGTCAAGGGCAAGGTCGGTGAGAGCTTCCGCGAGCACCTGCCCCAGGTGCAGCTCAACCGGCGGATCACCGAGCTCACGCGTGACCTGGACCTGGGCGTCGAGATCAGGGACCTCGTCCGCGCGACCCCGGAGCGTGCCGACGTCAACGCACTGTTCGACCGGTTGGAATTCGGCCCCCAGGCGCGCGACCGATTCCTCTCCGCCTTCCTGCCGGAGGGCGCCCCCCAGCCCGCCGCCGAGGTGGAGCTCGAGCAGGCCGCGGTGCTGCACGCCGGCGAGGTCTCCGACTGGCTCGCCGCCCATGCGCCGGCCGGGCAGCGGCACG